>NZ_CP095101.1:0-55879 GCF_025561465.1 Staphylococcus simulans | reverse complement strand
TTGGCTCATTAATTGGATTAATGTTGACCCTGCTTACAAGTCTAATTTTACCCAAAGCAGTACCGATTCAATTTGATGTTATAACACTTATTATTTTCGGCATTGTTCTGATACTTATTTCACTTGTGGGTAGTCTTTTCTCAGTACTATCTATTAGAAAAATTGATCCACTTAAGGCAATCGGATAAGGAGGTTTCATTATGTTAAAATTCGAGAAAGTGACAAAAGAATTTCAAGATGGAAATCATATGATTAAAGCAGTTAAACCAACATCATTATCTTTTGAAAAAGGCGATTTTATAGCTATTGTTGGTCCTTCTGGTTCTGGTAAAAGTACATTCCTAACAATGGCTGGTGCCTTACAAACACCTACATCTGGAGAAATTTATATTAACGATAAGAAAATCTCAAAAATGAATCAGAAAAAATTATCCAGAATGAGAATGAAAGAAATTGGATTTATATTACAAGCGACTAACTTAGTTCCATTCTTAACAATCAAACAACAATTTCACTTATTAAAGAGTTATAAAAAAGATGTGTTAAGTACTCAAGAACATGATAAATTGTTAGACGATTTAGGTTTGAAAGAAATCGAGAATAAATTACCTTCTGAAGTGTCAGGAGGACAGAAACAACGTGTTGCGATTGCTAAAGCAATTTATACACAGCCATCTATTATTTTAGCTGATGAGCCAACCGCATCACTCGATACTGAAAATGCGATGGCAGTTATGAAAATACTAAAAGAACAGTCTAAACAACGTCAAAAAATATGTATTATTGTTACTCACGATGAACGGTTAACTAAATTTTGCGACAAAATCTTTCATATGGAAGATGGTTACTTAACGCAAAAATAAAATAATTAAAGCATCAATATATTATCATCAATTAAAAATATTTAGATTTTTAACTATAATATCTACTTTAGATGAACGCCTGATTAATCGTATACAGACCGAACTAGCGAAGTTGATTTTTTAGTGTACTCTTTGATTGAGAGGAATCCTATCTGTTTATCTATCAATCTTCAACAATATATTTGCTTACAAGTACTTTACCAACATGTTAAAGTACTGCTTAACCATCTTTTTTGATTTTTCATCATAAATAATCAAAGTAGCCCCAACTCTTTAAAAAGTTGGGGCTACTTTAATTATTTATATTAGCCAAAGAAACCAGCAATAACATCAATACCTTGTGCTAATGCTTTAGCGATATTAGTTCCCATTGTTACCCAATCTTGCTCTAGACCTGATTGAACTGCTTGACTGATAGCATCTACAATACCTGACATAAAATATTTCCTCCTCTTGTATTAGAAATTCAATTTTAAGTTAAGCAAAAGTGTCAACGAGTGTCTTAATAAGTTTAATAATTCCGCCGATAATCTCAGCAACCATCATAAACTTCATCCCCTTTCGCTATCGTTAACTTTATTATACAAATTTTTTCGAGTTATAGTTTAAAATTCCCTAAATAATCATTTGAAGTTCCTAAGTGATTATTTAACATAAATAATGTATTTATACCAGACGTAAAAGCATGCTTAAGTGTCTGAGTAGAATATTTTTGTTAAAGTTTGCTATAAAATCAACTTTGCAGCAGAACCAGAAAATTTATACGTAATAAAAAACATAGTTTTGAAAATAGTTATCATTTTTCTATCGATAAGTAAAAAATTACTATTTATCACAAAAAAAGAAGTGGATAAATAGTAATTTTTTACTTAAACTATAGGGAGATATACTTTCGTTAAAAACACTATCGATATATTTATACCATAAGTTATACATACTAAGAGGAGAATACGAGATGTTTTTACTAGAATTCAAGCAATTTTCAACTAGAAAAATGGTGGGATTATTTAAGACAGAAGATGATGTTAAGTCATGGATAAGTTCTATAGAAAATATAAAAATTTATAAGGAAAAAATTGATGGAAGGGTTATCACAGACTATTTTTTAGAATACATGGAAATTCCTTCATACTCAGAAATTAATTGGAAAGGCAGCAAGTTTATACTTAGTAAATATATGTTTTCTCCAGAAGAGGGGGATATATCAATAACTTGGGAAGCGTTAAATATAGTAGATGAAATTGAAGGAATAATTTCTGGACAAAGTAAAGTAGGTGCCTATGTCATTAATAATGATGAATTAGAAGATTATATTAAATCATTAGAAGATATGAAAAATTACTTAATTAGATATTTTGAGAACAAGAATCATAATGTGGAAGTTTTAGGTCATGGATCAGAAGATGGAGAGTATATATTAGTAGATGATAAGTTTTTATGCCATTTGGAAGGTGATACCGTAACAAAGTGGCAAAAAAAGAAATCTCCCAAAAGCTTCCTTGACAACTTCAACTATAATGATATCATTTCATAATAATTTCTATAAAGAACTAATCTTTATTATCTTAGAAGACTTAGGATTATAAACTTTCTCATTGATGCTTATTAATATACTATAGGTTTCAAAGATATAATAAAGGAGGGGATTTTTATGCACAATAAATTAACGTGGAAAGAAAATATGTATATCGGCTCTATGTTATTTGGATTATTTTTTGGAGCAGGAAATTTGATTTTTCCTATTCATTTAGGACAATCCTCTGGCCCAAACGTCATATTAGCTAATATAGGCTTTTTAGTTACTGCAATAGGATTACCGTTTTTAGGAGTAATAGCAGCTGGTTTTTCACAAAAAAAGGATATTTTTGCAATATCAATGAAAGTTAATAGACACTATGCATATATCTTTACTATAACATTATACTTAGTGATTGGCCCAATATATGCTTTACCTAGGTTGGCATCTACATCATTTGAAGTTGGGTTATCTCCTTTTATTAGTCAAAGCTTATACAAGCCATTTCTTTTTATATTCAGTTTATTATTTTTCATATTAACTTGGGTGTTCTCAAGAAATACTGCAAAAATATTGGAATACATAGGGAAAATACTTAATCCTATTTTTGTATTTCTTTTAAGTATTATATTAACTTTGTCCTTTTTACAACCTATGGGTACAATCACTAGCGGCTCTATTTCTAATGAATATAAACAAACTCCTTTTTTTAAAGGTTTTGTAGACGGCTATAATACTTTAGATGCATTAGCAGCATTGGCTTTTGGGATGATTATTGTAAAAACCATAAAGGATATGGGGATCTCAGAACCATTAAATATAACTAGAGAAACAATTAAATCTGGAGCTATTAGTATGGTACTAATGGCATTAATATATAGTTTACTAGCTATTATCGGATCAATGAGCTTAGGAGAGTTTGAACCACATGAAAATGGCGGAATCACATTGACTCTTATTATTAAATACTACATAGGGGAATATGGCATGATATTTCTAGCAGTCATTATCACTATAGCTTGCTTAAAAACAGCTATTGGACTAAACGCTTCTTTTTCAGAAACATTTAGTAACTTATTCCCTAAATTTAATTATATTTTCTTTACTACGTTATCTTGTATTGTTTCTTTCTTAATATCGAATGTGGGTTTAACATACATCATTAAAATTTCAACTCCTATATTACTATTATTATATCCTTTAGCAATCGTATTAATTTTATTAGAAATTATAAACTTTAAATTCTTTTGTTCTAAGATTGTGTATAACTCTACTATATTATTCACTCTTTTAGCTTCAGTCATAGATGCTATTAAACATTGTCCACCTTTCATTTCTGACACAAATTTATTTGAGAGTATAACATCAGTGTTTGAGAAATATATACCTTTATCCTCAATAGGAATGGGATGGATTCTTCTATCTATTATAGGATTTATCTTTGGAGTTATCTTGAGGAAAATGTTAAATACTTATAACTATAGATAAATGAATGTCGCGAAACCTATTATTTGACATTTATTTTTTTAGAATTCTGAAATACTAAGAGAACGTGATGTCAACGTTCATCATCCAACGGTCTACCGTTGGGTTCAAGAAGATGCTCCGATTTTGTATCAAATTTGGAAGAAAAAACATAAAAAAAGCCTATTACAAATGGCATATTGATGCAGAGGGGCATACATTAGATATTTGGTTGCGTAAGCAACGAGATAATCATTCAGCATATGCGTTTATCAAACGTCTCATTAAACAATTTGGTAAACCTCAAAAGGTAATTACAGATCAGGCACCTTCAACGAAGGTAGCCATGGCTAAAGTTATTAAAACGTTTAAACTGAATCCCGACTGTCATTGTACATCGAAATATCTGAATAATCTCATTGAGCAAGATCACCGTCATATTAAAGTAAGAAAGACAAGATATCAAAGTATGAATACGGCAAAGAATACTTTAAAAGGTATTGAATGTATTTACGCTCTATATAAAAAGAACCGCAGGTCTCTTCAGATCTACGGATTTTCGCCATGCCACGAAATTAGCATCATGCTAGCAAGTTAAACGAACACTGACATGACATATTAGTGGTTAGCTATATTTTTTACTTTGCAACAGAACCTTTTAAAGTATCTGTTTTAAGATTTAGACAAGTAAAAATTGAAAAAGTTTGTGAATTATCAAACTACAAGAGGAGAATAAAATAATGGGAAAGCTAATTTTAAATAATTATTTTTGGTTATTATTTATTATTTTATGGATTATGATATTATCTTTTTTTGAAACAGGTACAGTAATAAAAGATATATTAATTTTCATTATTATTTATGTTGTTGTGATTGCTATACATGAAACAGGACATCTATTTTTTGGTAAATTATTTAATTTTAAAACTGGAATGATGAGTAATATTTTTGGAATATTTATAAACGGTAAATGGTATTTTAATACAACGGTTTTATTATCTTTAGGATATACTGTAATGTACAAAAATAAGGAGATTAAAAAGAAAGAATATATATTGTTTTTTTTAGGCGGGATAATCTTTAATATTCTTAGCATCTGTATACTTATTAGTCCACTTGGAAAATATATATATTATAGAGATTTTTTTTTAATAAGCAATATAGTTATAATTTTAATGACTTCCTTACCAATAGAAGGAACAGATTTGTTTTCTATTAAAGAGTCAATTAAGAATTGGAAAAAAGAAAAAAGTAATTTCGAGAAATATGGGATTAAATTTAATTATTTGATTACTTCAGAAGAGTGTATTGAAAAAACCAAAAATAATGAAGATGAATACTTCAAGAGTATTAATGATTTATCTAAATTAGAGATTAAATCTAGAACTTCTAAAGGAATATTTAGTATAAACGAGTACAGCCTTTACAGATATGAAGATGAATACATCGAGGCTATAGTATTATTGTTTTATTCAGTTATTTGTGTTAGAAAAAACAAAGAATTGACAAACGATATCGCTAAACAATTGAAAAAGATAAATTATTCTCATGGGCCACTAGTATATTATTTGAAAATGTATGTAAAAACTAAAAAGTCAAAGTATGTACACAAAGTAAAGAAATATAAGTACCAAGCGCCAGGTATAGCTGAATTGAGAATATTAAATAATATTCTGAAAGACTAGACAATTAAATAATAGTTTAATAGTATATAGTTAACATCGTGTAATTACACGATGTTAATATTTTAAGGAGGTTTTTATTGGTTCTGTTGCAAAGTTAATTTTATAGTATAATCTTAACAAAAAGGAGTATGCTGTATGAACTATTTCAGATATAAACAATTTAACAAGGACGTCATCACTGTAGCCGTTGGCTACTATCTAAGATACGCGCTGAGTTATCGTGATATATCTGAAATACTAAGAGAACGTGGTGTCAACGTTCATCATTCAACGGTCTACCGTTGGGTTCAAGAATATGCGCCTATTTTGTATCAAATTTGGAAGAAAAAACATAAAAAAGCCTATTACAAATGGCGTATTGATGAGACGTACATCAAAATAAAAGGAAAATGGAGCTATTTATATCGTGCTATTGATGCAGAGGGGCATACATTAGATATTTGGTTGCGTAAGCAACGAGATAATCATGCAGCATATGCGTTTATCAAACGTCTCATTAAACAATTTGGTAAACCTCAAAAGGTGATTACAGATCAGGCACCTTCAACGAAGGTCGCTATGGCTAAAGTCATTAAAACGTTTAAACTGAATCCTAACTGTCATTGCACATCCAAATATCTGAATAACCTCATTGAGCAAAATCACCGTCATATTAAAATAAGAAAGACAAGATATCAAAGTGTCAATATGGCAAAAAATACTTTAAAGGGTATTGAATACATTTACGGTCTATATAAAAAGAGCCGCAGGTCGCTTCAGATCTACGGATTTTTGCCATGCCATGAAATCAGTCATATGTTAGCCAATTAAACGAACGCTGACATGATAAAATGGTGATTAGCTATACTTTTTCTAACTTTGCAACAGAACCATCTGTTCATTATAACCGTTGACCAAAATCATATTGTTCAGCGCTTTCTACTTTTTATCTTTCGCCGTTACCTCTTTGATACTATGTTCTTTTGCAATTTGATTATCTTTCATAACACCCCTCTTTTGAATTTAAGTATATAGTATACTTGCATAATGTATGCAAGTCGTTGGCATAGTAAATACTATGCCCTATCATTCTCTTTTTTACGTTGTTTTCTTCTTTTATACTCGTTCTCTGTATTGACGTATTCTTTAATTTGTTTTTGCTTTTCATCATTATATTTACTTTCAATGTAGTTATTTAATGCTGCTTCAATTATTTCATCATAGGAATCTTTCATTTCAATTCTTTTTAACACGTGTATTATACTGTGTGTATTTCCTTTAAGACGTAAACTTGTTTGCGGTAAGCTTTCGATTTTCTGCTCTCTGTTTATAAAATTGTTGTTTAAAGTTGTATCTTCAATTTTATTTGAATCTAATAATGAATTTTTCTTTTTCAAATATATCACTCTCTTTCATAATCTTTGATTTGTTCCAATAATTCTAAAGTAATATCATAGTACATTTTCAATGTGATTTTGTCGTGATAGTCTAAATCAGTAATTCCTGTTTGATCCCAGAGTTTTACCCTTTCTCTTTGAGAAACATAATTTTTAAAAATATGTTCTCCATATTTATCAATGGATTGCTGAATGATCATGTTATCAATTTTCCCTTTGTTTTTGAACATTACAGGAAGAATACCGGCAATTTCAAATTCTAATTGATAGTTATCTCTGAATAAAGCTAGATACTCAATGAATGAACTCACTGCTCTGAAACTTCTGGTGTGTGTCTGCATCACAATCAAGCTATAATCACACGCATAAATAGCATTGCTGCTGTAATCTGAAATAGTTGGCGGTGTATCAATGAGTATAATATCGTAATTTCCTTTAATAGGTGCGATAAAATTATTAATGACCTTTGCCCCATTGAAACGGTCATAACCTAAGTCCTCTAACAAATTCGGGAAGCCAATCATGTTGAAATCAGAAGGAATTAAATCTAAATTTTCATCTAATGTTACAAGACAGTTTTCGACATTTAATTCTTCTGCTAAGGATTCATATAAAGTTGAATCCGTTTCGCCATCAAATGTTAACAAGAGAGTTTCTGTTGCATCAGCTTGCGGATCCAAATCAATGACTAATGTCCTATAGTTTAATTTCTGAGATAATATATAAGCTATTGCGTTAGTGGTCGATGTCTTTGACACTCCGCCCTTAAAATTATTTACTGTAATTACTCTCGTCATTTAAATCCTCCTTTGAAATTTTTTATTCCTTCACTTTAGCATACATACATTATATATATACAACTATAATGTATGTATGAATCTTTTATATTTGCATATATTATATTTGTATATAATGTGTTAACCATAGAAATCTACAATCCAAAAACAACACGACTATCAAAGATATCCTTAAAAGGGTCCTGTTGCAAAGTCAGAAAAATATAGCTAATTACCATTTTATCATGTCGTTGTTTTCTTAACTGGCTCACATATGCCTGATTTCGCCGTGCCATTAAATCAGCATCATGCTAACAAGTTAACACAAAGTATTATTTTAAAATTGAGCTCAGACATTTATTTTTCAACTTTGCAACAGAACCAAAATTATTTACTGTAATTACTCTCATCATTTAAATCTTCCTTTGATAATGTTTTTATACTTTCGCTTAAGCATACAAGTATATTGTATATCATACCACCTTATACTTGTATACATTATCCTTGTGGTGCAGAATATGTTAACCATATATATTTACAATCCAAAAGCAATACAATTGTCAAAGCTATCCTTGAAAACACTTGCTCAAGATATTTTGCAAAAATGATGGTGATGAGATAGTGCAATCCCTTCTAAAAGTTTATAAAGAATCATTAGGTAGATGTTCCCACAAAATATTTCTGAGAAACTGCACGAACACCAGACAACAAGCAGAAAATCACTCCTGAATGGCTACACAACAATCCTAATAAAAAAGAAAAATTGACAACAGATGGACAAAAACAATTTGAAAAGATAAAGAAGAATTTAAAAGACGACTTGAAGGATACTGGATATACAACTTAGCTGTGTTAAACCTAAAAGCTATGCTATGTTAATAATATAATTGATAATTAGATCTTCAATATATGGGAATAGGATAGATATAATGGATACATCCAAAGAACATATTAAAAAGATCAAACAAATGCAAAATAAAAGATTTGAATATTACGATAAGCAAGTGTACCCAACGTGTGCACATCGCTTTTTTAACCAAAGAAATGTCAAAGTATTTTTAAATAATGGAGATGAATTAACCGACTATATTATGAATGAATGGAGATATGAAATTCTTTTCGTTAAAAGCGACAACCTTACGGATAAGCAAGGACGACCTATCGAAAAACGCATGCTGATTCCCAAACACACTATATTATACACAGCTAATTTAATACATTTGCCTGAACTTGAAGATTAAGCCACTACTTTGCAGTTTCACATGAAACTGCAAAGTAGCGGGTATCATAAATGAATTTTTGGAAAACGTCTTTGAATAATATTATATTACTCAAATAGAACTTAAGTTCCGTTATTGGGTGATAATAATAATTCATAAAGAATATGAAAATGATTACCGAAAAATTCCATGTGAATATTTGGATAGCCGAATTCCTCAAGGCAGGGAAAGGTCAAATGGATGACCTTTCCCTCAGTGCCTGAACAGCTTGAGCAGCTTCAAGCCTTTGTTGAAGAACAAAACAAAGCATCTCAGCCTGAACTGTCCGACGATTAATGTGCAATGCTCAACGCAAACTTACTTTTCAAAATTATGAATAATGAACCAACAACTGTTGAATATTGGAAAGATGAATCTTTCCAACAAATACAAGGCTTTATACGAAAAATAGACATGCTTAACAATAGATTGCTGTTAGACACGGAAAATGATAATGCTGAAATTTCTATGTCGCAAATCACTCAGATTCATTAATAAGGCATACCTTCGTCATCAAACAGACCTGCTTTTTCCCACATAGCCATACTCGCTTGTTTGAAAGTAATACCTGTTTCAAATGTTATATCTTCTTGTGTAAATGCTGGCGGATTTTCCCATAATTTCATACTGCATTGTCTAAATGCTTGATATTTAGCCGTCGCTGATGCATATGCAAAAATATTATAGATTTTCTCGCCTTGTCCTCTATGATAATTTCTTAACGCCTTTACCAGGGAATCCATTGTATTGTCGACTATGTCAGTGTATTCTTCATCATTGATATTAGGATATTGATTAATCTGGTCTGATATTTTATTGAATAGGCATTTGATTTGGGCGTCGCTAAAGAAAGGTTTGTAACGTTGATAAAATTCAATCGGTACACCTTTTGGGCATGCTCTGAAATATTTAATGTTTTCAATATGTTTTAATTTGATTTGTTTCTTGCGACTTTTGTTACTTAAAAAAGAATTTAATAGTTTTAAAAAAGACATAGTTTCTTTTTTTGTTCGGACAAACGTCATGGCTTGCTGCGACTGGTGTTGATTGCGTTTTTTATCCGCTTTGCGACGTGACATTTGCGAAGTGACATTAATAATTTTTTGTTGCATTTCTATAGGATTAATTGCGTATGCACTTGCCCCTTTGCCGCCTGTTTTTGAACGCATAGTATTAATAACTGAAATAAAACCTTGCTCTTTTAAATACTTCAAATGACGTTTGATTGTACGTACTGATTTTCCAAGACGATCAGCAATCGTTTTAATTTTGATGTGTGAAACACCAATCACTTTGCAGCTGTATTGCTTCAACAGATTAAGCGTTTCATAGTGTGTTTTGCTGATTTTTGCATTATATTGTCTCACTGTGTTATCCATTGCTTGAATACTGTCGAATGTAGCGTGTTCTTCTAAACTGATAAGTTGATAAGCCATTTTTACCTTCTCCTTTATAGAGAACAAAAAAGAGTGCAAACCGATATATTGTAACGGCTTACACTCTTATACTGACTTGCTTATCAGTTGTTTATGTCTCTTTCTTTTTTTTAATTCTGATACTTTTATGTTGCGAAAATACGATTTGTTTAGTAACATAAGGGTAACAGAATAAGAGAAAGAGGACACCTTAAAGTGCGCCGATAGTGTGGTTATCGGTTAGCGATTAGTCATTGCGGCTAACAATGAACTAATGCTAGGTGTTCTTTTTCGTTCTATTTTAATATAATTTTAGCACTAAAAGCATAATATTCAAAGTGTTAACATAAGATTTAATGAATTTTGATGTTAAATGCATAAAAATAGTGTCACTAAGGGTAACTATTACCGGTGAAGTTAGTTATCCTTAGTATCAAGACAAGAAGAAACTCGTTTTCAACTCGTTTCAAAAGATAAAAAACTCCGAGAAAAACTCGGAGTTTTTATTAGACTAAAAAGAATGAAATCGTTTGTACAATTACTTGCGCAATCCATCCAGGAACACCAATGCTTGTTAACCAACCTTGAGCTGCATCTTCAATACTTCCAGTAAAATTAGTGATTTGATTCAAATATTTAATAAGCCCATCAATTGTAATTACAGAAACCCACTTTTTCTTTTGAGCATTACTTAAAGGCAATTTATTAATTGCAGTTTTGATAGCACCATTGATTTTCGCTTTATTTCTAGATAATACTTCCTTAGCCCCTTTTAAAGTCCAGTTTGCCTTTCCACGTTCCATTCGCTTAGAATCATATTTCTTTAGATCAGCACCATTGGCTTGAG
Source organism: Staphylococcus simulans (assembly GCF_025561465.1). Taxonomy (NCBI): domain Bacteria; kingdom Bacillati; phylum Bacillota; class Bacilli; order Caryophanales; family Staphylococcaceae; genus Staphylococcus; species Staphylococcus simulans. The sequence continues at coordinate 44,678 of NZ_CP095101.1, read as the reverse complement.
CAGACTCTCTAGCAATTCTTTCGCTATTTACATTAACGTTATTTTGGACATTAGAAGATTGATTATTACTAACATTTTCATTAGCATTAGCCACAGGAGATGCTACACCTGTAGCTAAAATTAAACTAGATAACGATACAACAATAGATTTTTTCAATTTCAATACCTCCAAAATTAGTTTACATATTTAAACTAACACTAAGTTAGGGGAGATAAAAACATGATATTATTAATTTACGAAATCTTATTATTCCTTTTAATTTCCTTTTCATTCTATTTAATAAAATCCGGTTTCATGGAATTACATTTTGGTATTTTAACTTCTATATTCGGTATGTTTACAGCTAATTTAGTGATGTATTACATACTCCTTTACAAAAGTCCTGAATATAAAAATAAGAAAAAATTTAAAGTGATTGTAAATATAATAAACAGTATAATAATAGTGATAACCTTAATAATACTAATTATATTAACAGTTACTTTAGTAAAAAAATAATTCAACTATTTGCTTTATTCCAATTGCTTTATTGACAACGAGCCTCTGAACCCTTAACAAACCCTAAATTTGTCGAATGGTCAGCTTAATAGCTCACGCTATGCCGACATTCGTCTTCAAGTTTAGTTAAGGGTTCTTCTCATTGATCAATAAATTTTCTCGGCATAAATGCGTGCTATTAAAATTAAAGCTGTACTTAACAAAGAAATAAGCGTATACTTAATCTAACGTAATAAAGCTCGTAAATTTAATTGTAGTGTATTTTTTAGAATATCCTCTTTTTTATAAATGAAGTTGTTACAAATATTATGTGCAAAAGCACTCGGAGGTATTCTATATGAATAACGGTACAGTAAAATGGTTTAATTCAGAAAAAGGTTTTGGTTTTATCGAAAGAGAAAATGGCAACGATGTTTTCGTTCACTTCTCTGGCATTGCTGGTGAAGGTTATAAATCTTTAGAAGATGGTCAAAACGTAGATTTCGACATTGTTGACGGTCAACGTGGCGAACAAGCAACTAATGTTGTTGCAATCTAAATATAAAAAACCCAGTCAATGATTGACTGGGTTTTTTATGGCGAATTTCTTTTAAAAAGTAACAGAGATATCATGGTTCTGTTGCAAAGTTGAATTTATAGTATAATTTTAACAAAAAGGAGTCTTCTGTATGAACTATTTCAGATATAAACAATTTAACAAGGACGTCATCACTGTAGCCGTTGGCTACTATCTAAGATACGCGCTGAGTTATCGTGATATATCTGAAATACTAAGAGAACGTGGTGTCAACGTTCATCATTCAACGGTCTACCGTTGGGTTCAAGAATATGCTCCGATTTTGTATCAAATTTGGAAGAAAAAACATAAAAAAGCCTATTACAAATGGCGTATTGATGAGACGTACATCAAAATAAAAGGGAAATGGAGCTATTTATATCGTGCTATTGATGCAGAGGGGCATACATTAGATATTTGGTTGCGTAAGCAACGTGATAATCATGCAGCATATGCATTTATCAAACGTATCATTAAACAATTTGGTAAACCTCAAAAGGTAATTACAGATCAGGCACCTTCAACGAAGGTAGCCATGGCTAAAGTTATTAAAACGTTTAAACTGAATCCCGACTGTCATTGTACATCGAAATATCTGAATAATCTCATTGAGCAAGATCACCGTCATATTAAAGTAAGAAAGACAAGATATCAAAGTATGAATACGGCAAAGAATACTTTAAAAGGTATTGAATGTATTTACGCTCTATATAAAAAGAACCGCAGGTCTCTTCAGATCTACGGATTTTCGCCATGCCACGAAATTAGCATCATGCTAGCAAGTTAAACGAACACTGACATGACATATTAGTGGTTAGCTATATTTTTTACTTTGCAACAGAATCTTTTTTGTTATGGAAAGTTTTGAAAAATATAATTTGTCACAAGTTAAAACAGAAAGATTTTATCAATTACCTAAGTATCTATTTGAAGATCCTTATTTTAAAAAAATGTCTGCAGAAGCAAAAATTATGTATGCTCTACTAAAAGATCGTTTTGAGTTATCTATTCAAAACGAATGGGTCGACGATAAAAATAATATTTATTTTATTTTTAGTAATAAAAACTTATGTGAGTATTTAGGGTATGGAGAACAAAAAATAATCAAATTAAAAAAGAATTAATTAAATTTAATTTACTTCTACAAGAACGTGTGGGACTTAATAAGCCAAATAGATTATACTTGTTGAAACCAAAATATCCTCCTAAAACCAGTAATGACAAGGAACTTCCATTTTCACAGTTCCGGAACTGTGAAAATGGAAGTTCAAAAGCAATTAAAATCACAGTCTAATGATACTGAAATTAATGATACTGAGAAAGAAAGAAACTACTACAACAAATCAACTCAAAATAGTAGTAAAACAATCCTAAAATATATTTGTACTGAACTGAACATAAAAACAACCAAAGCATTTGAAATTAAACTCCATAATTTTATTGAACAATTTGATTTAGAAATAATTGAATATGCTGTTGAGTACGCAGGTCTTAAAGGAACCAACCCCAAACAATATTTAATTAAAATATTAGAAACATGGTTGAACAATGATGTAAAAACATTGCAACAAGCTAAAAATTTTAGATGTATTAATAAAAAACAAACTAAATCTAAAGAAATCACACCAGACTGGTTAAAAAATAGAATACATGAAAAACGTAATGGAACTAAAAAACATGAAAATGATGGGGAAATTGACCCAGACTTAAAAAAAGATAAAGAAACATTTTTGCAACATCTCAAAGATAATTGGGGATAAATCTAAAAAGGTAGGCTATGAAATTGAAAAAAGAAGAAAGCACTCCCAAACATCTTTATGACTTTTTTATAAATAAAAAAGTTAAAGTTTATTTGAATGATCCAAACACTATTGAACTTATTGGTAAATTAAATACTGAAAGGCAATTTGAATTATTATTAGAATGCAAAGTAAAAGATAAAGAAGGTGTCATAACTAATAAAATGCGTTTGATACTTAGGCAAAGCATTTTGTATATGAAAGAAATTTAAACAGACAATGTATACGAGCTTCTCTTATGCTCATGTAAAATATCCTACGCAAATATCTAAGTTTTTGACGGTGTATATTTTATGTATAAATCAAGTAGGGATATTTTTCTGTTATAAGCCCATATTTACGTTTTAAATGCTTATATTGAGATTTGAGAAACAAACTATAAGAAACACAGAGTTTGCTCCAAATACCTCCTTAAAATGCAAAATAAGGCTATTAATTATAAAACTCTCAAGCAAAAAACTCTTAATAAGTTGAAAAGACTTATTAAGAGCAATAATCAATTTTATTACAGAACTAATTGATTAGTTCTATTGGAGGAGCTGCAACTCCTCCTTCATTACATTTATATTATAACAGGAGTATGCATTTATGCCGAGAAAATCTATTTGTCGATGAGAGCCCTTAATTAGACTAAAAGCGCCAGCGGTCGGATAGCGTCAGCTATCAAATCGACCGATGGACAGCTTTAGGATTATTAAGGAGCGCAGAATCGTCGACAAATAGAGGAATTGGAATAATGCAATAATCTTTAGTATTTTTAAAGAGGAGGTTAGATTTAATATGGCAAACTTTTCCAGAAAATATTCGAACACTTTTTCTTATATGATTATTTTTGGTGTATTCCTGTTTTTAATGATGGGTCCTTTAGGTGCAGCAGCAGGGATAGCAATTGGAATTGCTGTTGGGCAACATGAAGATATGAAAAAAGAAAATAAATAAAGACTTGATCAAATTAGACCAAGCCTTTTGATAGTGTTATATTAATAACAAAATAAAAAAAGAAGTCGCCCACGCCCCTACCAAAGTTTGTGTGCGACTATCCTAAAAAAACATTTATGCTTTTGAGTGTTTTGTATATCTCGATATTAAACGATATTTATGCATACATCAAGATATATATTTGGGTGGACGACTTCTTTTTTAATAAGGAGTCGATTTTTTATGAATAAACAAGATGGTAAAACTTATGTAAATCAAGGCAAATCACAAGAAGCAACAAATTACACTAGAACCGGCTACTCTAATAGCCGGTTAGACGCACATTTTGTGTGCACTTCTAATAGCCGGTTAGACGCACATTTTGTGTGCACTTCTCTTCCAAAATTAAGCTTCGATGGGATGACTATTGAATGTATTTACGCTCTATATAAAAAGAACCGCAGGTCTCTTCAGATCTACGGATTTTCGCCATGCCACGAAATTAGCATCATGCTAGCAAGTTAAACGAACACTGACATGACATATTAGTGGTTAGCTATATTTTTTTTACTTTGCAACAGAACCATTCGAAGAATTCCAATCAAAATTAAGTTCTTTAAATTATTCATCCACCACAAATGGTGGAGAACCAATTGAATTATACTCAAGTTTGCTTTGTCAATATATAATATATCAAAGCATTAATTGCTAGAAAAACGAAAAGTACACTAAAAACAATAAATTTAATTTCAAGCGTAACACTTGAAAACAACGTAACAATAAATAATATAATTCCTATAATTGCTATTATATTGAATATCGACAATTTTTGTCTCATTATACTCCTCCATTCTTATTGAGGGCTCGATAAGTATTTAAGATATTTATTGTTTTTTTGGAATCTTTATCTTTATAATTATCATAACCATATTTTTTTTAATGTTCAATTGTTTTTCCAGGTGAATCTTTATAATTATTTTTGTCTATTATTAATGCTAAAGTACCAGAAACTTTTGGAGCAGACAAAGAGTTACCATATGAATACATGTAATGACCATTTACTGAAGTAGTTAATAACTGTTCTTTAGTTTGCATTTCGTTATTGTAAAAATCTTCACCGTATTTTGATAACAGTAAATCATCAGCTCCTGGTGCGAAAATGTCAATATAATTCCTATAATTAGTAAAATGCGATATAGAGTTCTTTTTATTTGTTGAAGCAACTCCTATAACATTATTTAGTTGAGCTGGTGCATCTAATATCGGACTATTAAATTTAGTCTTTTTATTCAATTTAGAATATTTTTCTTTAAATTCGTCACTGTTATCAAGATTTATTGAATCGTTACCATATGAAGCAACAATAATACTTCCTTTATTATATGCATAAGATATTGCTTCTTTGTACATTGTAATATCTTTTTGATCTTGATTATCAGTGTATTGGTTCTGTTGCAAAGTAAAAAAAAATATAGCTAACCACTAATATGTCATGTCAGTGTTCGTTTAACTTGCTAGCATGATGCTAATTTCGTGGCATGGCGAAAATCCGTAGATCTGAAGAGACCTGCGGTTCTTTTTATATAGAGCGTAAATACATTCAACACCTTTTAAAGTATTATTTGCCGTATTGATACTTTGATACCTTGTCTTTCTTACTTTAATATGACGGTGATCTTGCTCAATGAGATTATTCAGATATTTCGATATACAATGACAGTCGGGATTCAGTTTAAACGTTTTAATAACTTTAGCCATGGCTACCTTCGTTGAAGGTGCCTGATCTGTAATCACTTTTTGAGGTTTACCAAATTGTTTAATGAGACGTTTGATAAACGCATATGCTGCATGATTATCACGTTGCTTACGCAACCAAATATCTAATGTATGCCCCTCTGCATCAATAGCACGATATAAATAGCTCCATTTCCCTTTTATTTTGATGTACGTCTCATCAATACGCCATTTGTAATAGGCTTTTTTATGTTTTTTCTTCCAAATTTGATACAAAATCGGAGCATATTTTTGAACCCAACGGTAGACCGTTGAATGATGAACGTTGACATCACGTTCTCTTAGTATTTCAGATATATCACGATAACTCAGCGCGTATCTTAGATAGTAGCCAACGGCTACAGTGATGACGTCCTTGTTAAATTGTTTATATCTGAAATAGTTCATACAGAAGACTCCTTTTTGTTAAAATTATACTATAAATTCAACTTTGCAACAGAACCTTCATCGTTGATGTCAGGGTATTGATTGATTTGATCTGAAATTTTGTTGAATAAGCACTTGATTTGGGCATCACTGAAGAAAGGTTTGTAGCGTTGATACAGTTCAACCGGTACACCTTCTGGACAAGCTCTAAAGTATTTGATGTTTTCAATACGTTTTAATTTGATTTGTTTATGACGATGCTTGTTACTTACAAAAGAAGTTAATAGTTTTAAAAAAGACATAGTTTCTTTTTTTGTGCGGACAAACGCCATCGCTTGTTGTGACTGGTGTTGATTGCGTTTTTTATCTGCTTTGCGATAGCTCATTTTGAATTTTTTTGAATAATTCAATGGGATTAATGACATAAGTATTGGCACCTTTGCCACCTTGTTTATCACGCATAGTATTAATTACCGTAATAAAACCGTTTTCTTTCAGAAACTTGATATGACGTTTGATCGTCGCAACAGATTTATCCAATTTTTCTGCGATTGTTTTGATTTTAAGATGAGAAACACCGATAACTCTGCAGCTGTATTGTTTCAGTAAATTGAGTGTTTCATAATGCGCCTTGTTGATTTGCGCATTGTACTGTCTGACTGTGTTATCCATCGCTTGGATTGTTTCGAATGTGGCGTGTTCTTCTAAATTGATTAATTGGTAACTCATGATATCTTCTCCTTTGCAGAAGAACAAAAAAGAGCATAAACCGATATTTTGTAACGGCTTACACTCTTTTCCTGACCATATCATCAGTTGGCGATGTCTCTTGATTTCATTTATCCTGATACATTTATGTTGCGAAATGAGGGTTTATTTAGTAACATAAGGGTAACAGAATAATGAAAGAGGACACCTTAAAGTGCTGCCGATAGTTACGGTATCGGTTAGCGATTAGTCATTGCGGTCAACAATGGCTAATGCTAGGTGTTCTTTTTCGTTCTGTTTAATTTAATTTAATCGGCTCTCTGTCAAATAGGACTGGTGAGCTAAAACACAGAGATTAAGCAGCATAAAGTTGCTTGATCTCTTTTTTTGGATTAGCTGCAAAAAGATTTGTACATAAAATGATACGACTGCGTAAATTACCAAAATTTCTATAACCAAAAGATATTCTCTGTATCAGCTTTATTTTAGTATTTATTCCCTCAAGTGGACCGTTGGTCAAGTTACTGTATTCAAAAGTATTTCTTATCATACTATTGTGCTTTCTAAGTGTTTTAACAGCTGTTTGAAGTTTAGGAGCAACGCTATTGATTTCTATATTTTTCAAGGCAGTTTCAAAAGCAGCTTTATTGTTTTCTTTCAATGTGGATCTTAACTCATTTACGAGTGTATGTGTGTTTAAAAGTCTTTCGTCAAAACTCAGTAAGTGTTCGACAACACCTTTCGGTGTTTTCCATTGTTTATATAAAGGCATCTTACTGTAAACAAAAGCTTCAAGTTGTTCATATGGTTTTAAAAGAATCTTCCAGTAGCGCTTGTACTTGTTGTATAGAGGTCTTTCAGTTGTTCTGAAACTATTCATAACTGTTACTCGAGTCATGTTCAAGGCTCTATTTAAAGACTGAACAATATGGAAACGATCTATTAGAATTTTGGCATTAGGAAAAACTTCTCTGATCAAAGCCATATAAGGTTCGTACATATCGATAGACACTGTTTTCACACGTTTTCTTTCAGAAAGAGGATAACGATAGAAATAGTTTTTCAAAGCAAATAACCTACGGTCAGGCACAATATCAATAATACGGTGTGTTACTGCGTCTGCATAAATAAAACTCATTTTACCGACAACATTTTTAACACTTTTGAACTCATCCATCATCAAGTGTTCCGGTAAATATTTAAACGGTGTTTGAGCTATTTGAGAAGCAGCTTTATTAATTATTCGAGTAACTGTGGAATTACTGACATGACAAGATTCAGCAACAGATTTTTGCGAACGTATGTCTATCGACTTATTCAGCACAGCTAATCGTGTGTTTTGAGAAATATAGCAATTCCGCTCAACGACAGGTGTTTCAGCAGTGAAATAACTGCAGCACTTTTTACAGTGGAAACGCTGTTTTTCCAATATTAAATAAGCTGGCTTCTCCGATACCTTAGGTATCGTAAGACATGATTTTTTTAAACCATTTTTGATTATAGAAAAGTTCGTATTTTCGTGTCCGCAAAGTTTACATCGCTTGGGAGAATGTATTAATTTTCCAAAGTAAAATAAAGAATTTTTCCCTTTATACTTTCTTTCTTCAACCTTATCTTCAAAAGTGATATTTTTATCTTTAATTCCAAGTGTTATTGATATAGTATTAGACATAGGCGCATTATCTCCTTAATTATTGGTTGTAGGATACTTCTAATTATAGAGATAATTGCGCTTTTTTTGTATCAAAAATAGGACTAGTGATTATCACCAGTCCTAAATAGTATAGAGCCATTTAATCTTAGCACTAAATACATATTATTCAAAGTGTTAGCATAAGAATTAATGAAATTTGATACTAAATGCGTGAAAATAGTTGTTGCTAAGGAGAACTATTACCGGTGAAGTTATTTACCCTTAGTATCAAGATAAGAAAAAACTCGTTTCAAAAAATACAGAAAGTCCCGTTTATAAACGGGACTTTCTGTATTAAATCCTTAAAGTTTCCTTTTATCAATTTTCTTATCGGAACTAAATATAAACAAAACAAAGAAAATAAAGGGAATAATTCCAAATAATCTAGTTATGATATTATAATCAATTGTTATTTAAAGCAAAAAAGTAAGTTTATTTAAAAGCGTTAATTAGAAAACGACAATTTTAATATTCCATAAATTATTGTAAATAACACTAAAGTAAACACTGAAACAAGTATTACTTTTAGTGAAGTATTAGCATTCATTTTTTTTACAATAAGCGAACTAAAAAAAACCGAAATAAAAATACTCAAACCAAGAAAAACACTATCCAAATTAAGAAATGCACTTTTTAAATATATCAACATAATAGACCTCTCATTTTTATTGGTATTTCCAATTATATACAATTACTTTAGGTTGAGTAGTTCGAACCAAACCGTTAACTTCTACTTCTCCTTGAATAGTCTCTCCTGCAAATATCCCTATTAAAGTTGAAGCTAACGCACCAGCAACACTCCAACCTACACCTGGAATCAAAGCAACTAACGAACCAGCGACAGATCCTCCACCGCCAGCCACCATTAATGTTACTGTTTTATTCATTTTTAATGTGAAATTACCGTTTTTTGAAATTTTAAATGAATTTACACCTTTTTTAGCTCTAAATGCTTCTGACGGCTGTTCTTTTTCTATTTTCTCAATTTGTTTTCTTTGTTCAGCTGTCGCACTTTCTTTCATTTTCGCAATCATTGTTGCATCATCCATGGTATATACAATTTAACCATCAGCTGTTCTTTCCTTTTGCCAACCACTATTAACAAAATCCTTATCAATCTTTTTTTGTTGAGAAGCACTCAACTTTTCATCTTTTCTTATATCTGATAATTGCTGATTCTTGCTATTTTTGGGATTTGTTTCATCTGCTAATACAAAGGACTGGTTGAAAACACTCAATAAAACTGAAATTGCTACTGTTGAAGTTAATACTTTTTTTCAAATTAAACAGCTCCGAATATGTATATTTTATATAAAATAAATATAACATTATAAATTAATAAAATAAAACATTTTTTATTTACATATAATTGTAATAAAATTAATGTATAAGTTTCGCTTTATTACAATTGCTTTATTGATAACGAGTCTCGGAACCCTTAACTTCAATAAATTTTCTCGTCATAAATACATGGTCTACTTTTTTTAGAACGAATAATCATTAAATATCCAAATAGACAGCAAAATAAAATGAAAGCAAAAACACCCATATCTGCATCAATAGCATGATGCAAATAACACCATTTTCCTTTTATTTTGATATATGTCTCATCGATATGCCACCTATAATACACTTTTTTATTCTTTTTCTTCCAAATTTGATACAAAATAGGTGGATATTCTTGAACCCAACGATAGACTGTTGAGTGATGAACGTTCACACCACGTTCTCTCAATATTTCAGATATATCACGATAACTCAGTGCGTATCTTAAGTAGTAGTCAACGGCTACGGTTATGGTATCTTGATTAAATTGCTTATATTTAAAATAGTTCATAGAAAATACCCTTTTTGTTAAAATTATACTATAAAATCAACTTTGCAACAGAACCGTTATAACAGTTGAATTCATCACTTTTTAGATGAATTTTCTCAATAAAAAATCTATTGTTTTTGCAAGTGTGATAAGTACTCTTATATTTGGTACAGCTCATCTACCTATGGCTGGAATATTTAACAGTCTCTCATAATTATAGGTATAATCCGTTTACCTTTTACCCATTTGTGGTTTGAAATAGATAATATAAGATGAGGTATATATACTCATATGCTTTACGATTACACTTTAATTATACTTATATTAATTATGTGATATGAACGATTCTAATAAATCAAAACTTTATCAATATCATAAATTAAAGTTCAATTTTGCATTCCTGCGCGCTATGATGTTATAATATAGTTAACAAAGATTATCAGGCATGTATGCACCAAATCCCCTTACTATGGCCGTAGTAAGGGGATTTTCGGGTGTGACTGGTCGTCTATTTTTCATTACGCTGGCGTAGCCAATGCGCAAATAGCGCAACGATACAACCACTTGCTGCTGTGGTCATGATGTTTACAAAGATTTCAGACATCGCGTATGCACCTCCTCTCTACGTCAAATTGACGCCTGAGAGATAGACGACTTTATTATTATATCATCTATTAATATACAAGCATATGCACTTCTGATAACGTCCTATTATGTAAACCATCTTTTCAGTCGAAATGTTATTATATCAATGTTTTTACGACTAAGTGAAAAGGTGGTTTTATTCATACAATATACATCGTTGATTTGACGGTATTTTAACCGATAGTCATAGACAAGTCTTCTGTATGTTTATTCAGATTTTAAAGGACAAAGCTATATTATTTGATGTACGTTAAAACGTACGTTATAATATAAGTATATTAATAAAGGAAGTGATTTTATGAATATTAAAACACCTACAAACGCTAGAAAAGAATTTTATGAATTATTAAAACATGTAAATGTTAATCATGAGCCTGTTATTATAAGTGGTTCTAAAAGTGAAAATAACGCTGTTATTGTAAGTCAAAAAGACTGGGATAGCATTCAAGAAACTTTATACCTTGAATCAGTTGGCGTAATGGATAAAGTGAGAGAACGTGAAAAAGACAGTAGTAGCTATACAAATATCGATGATTTAGATTGGAGTAACTTGTAATGAGTTATTACAGTGTCTTGATTAAAAATTCAGCTAAAAGTGATTTGAAAAAAATAAACAAATCGCACCTCAAAGAACAATTTTTAAATGTTGTTGAAACTTTAAAAATCAATCCTTATGAACCTAGTCAATCTTTTGAAAAGTTGCAACCAAAGCATTTAGGACGTTATTCAAGACGTATTAATCATCAGCATAGAATTGTTTATACAGTTGATGATGAAAAGAAGGAAGTTTATATATTTTCTGCTTGGTCGCATTATGAATAAAAAATATGGTTCTGTTGCAAAGTCAGAAAAAACATAGCTGATCATCTTTTTATCATGTCAGTGTTCTCTTAATTGATTAACATATGGCTAATTTCTTGGCATGGCGAAAATCCGTAGATCTGAAGAGATCTACGGTTCTTTTTATACAATCCGTAATTGCATTCAATCCCTTTTATCGTGTTCTTTGCCGTCTTGATGCTTTGATACCTTATCTTTCCCATCTTAATATGCCGATGATCTTGTTCAATAAGATTATTCAGATATTTAGATGTACAATGACAGTCAGGGTTAAGTTTAAAATCTTTCACCAATTTAGATATTGCCACCTTCGTTTAAGGTGCTTGATCTGTAATTATCATTTGGGGTTTGCCAAATTGTTTGATAAGACGTTTAATAAACGCATATGCTGAATGATTGTCTCGTTGCTTACGTAACCAAATATCTAATGTATGTCCCTCTGCATCAATGGCACGATATAAATAGCTCCATTTTCCTTTTATTTTGATGTACGTCTCCATCAATACGCCACTTATAATAGGCTTTTTTATGCTTTTTCTTCCAAATTTGATATAAAATCGGGGCATATTCTTGAACCCAACGGTAGACCGTTGAATGATGAACGTTTACACCACGTTCCCTTAATATTTCAGATATATCACGATAACTCAATGCATATCTTAGATAGTAGCCAACGGCTACAGTGATAACATCTTTACTGAATTGTTTATATCTGAAATAATTCATACAGAAGACTCCTTTTTGTTAAAATTATACTATAAAATTAACTTTGCAACAGAACCGGAATAAACATACCTATCTATGTTGGAGCAATGTTCATTGCTGTAATTATTCGTAACATTTCAGAATACGCAGATTTACATCTTATTGATATGAAATTCGTAGATAATATTGGAGATGTTTCATTAAGTTTATTTTTATCTGTAGCACTGATGAGTATAAATTTAACAGATATATACCAATTAGCATTACCTTTAACCATTATTGTTTTAGTACAAGTTATATTTTTAGTATTATTTTCTATTTTCTTCGTTTTTAAAGGATTAGGCAAAAACTATGATGCAGCAGTAATGATTGGTGGTTTTTTAGGTCATGGATTAGGAGCAACACCTAATGCAATGGCAAATTTAGATGTTATTACCAAAAAATTCGGACCTTCACCTAAATCATATATCATCGTACCAATTGTCGGAGCCTTTTTAATAGATTTAATTGGTGTTACAATAATCACAATTTTTATAAACTTGTTTTAAAAAGTTTTTACTCACTGCTAAAGGATATACTTCACCCTAAAGTAGTCTTTTTATAGTAAATTAATGAGATGTCTTATATGCTCAAATCATTATAAAAAAGCCCTGCTTCCGATGGAAAGCAAGGGCTTGTTAAGGAGATAATATATATAAATATATACTAGAGATAACTGCTTCTTTTGCAATTATAACTTACTTGTTGCAATGTTACAAAAAAATGATACTGATACATCTATATTTGTAGCATTATCGTTTTCATTTTAACTTATTGAAAAAGCGAACAGATTTAATATCTAATTGTAATAAAAATAACTGGGTTCATATTTTTTATTGTAAAAACAGGGTGTTAAAAAATAAGGGAACAAAGACATGATAAAATGGTAATTAGCTATATTTTTCTAACTTTGCAACAGAACCAATAGAGTTCACTTCATTAGTGGGGGTTAAGTATGAGCATTATAGGTTTATATTATACTATGCACCTATTAAAAAAATTTCTTTTATAGTTGAGATTCATTTGAAGGATAATTCATATTCTGAAGTGTCAAATAGTGATACATATAAGCCTTTTTACGAAAGAGCTAAATATAATAAACCACTGATTTATAGTAAGGGAGTGGAAGAATGATAAAGATTTTTGCTATTTTCGTTACCATGATTTTTATTTTTTGTGCAGCTATTATAGTAGCTGAGTTTTTAACTAAATGGTTAATGGATAAAAACGGCTTTAATCCAAAATAGCTAAATGAGGATCCAGTATTTTCAAAACTATTTTTCAGTGCAAAAATAATTATTGTTATCTCTTTTATTGGTATGCTGATATTATGGATTCAATATTGGACGATATCATAAAGATTAGATTTTCTTAAATTGTAAGAGGTGAAGATATGGTTTACTTAAGAGGTAAAAAAACAAGGCAAGAATTTGTTGCTACACATGATTTAAAACCAATATCATATCAAAAACTTTTGAAAGGTCAGACAAAGGAAAGTGCAGGCGGCACAGAATTAACCGATCGCTATTACTGCTTTTTATATAATAGGAAAGGTATAGACGAACAAAAAACTTTTATTTGTGGTTACCATATAGCAAAAGATTTGTTGAGACTTACAGGACAAGAAGAATTACCATTGTTCAATCCATTAAAGGCTGTAGCAAGAAAGAGCAATAATCAACCTGAGAAAGATAATGTGAATAAAGCCTCTAGGCAATGGAATGATGTGGCACGTCAATTGAGTGATGCGATTAATTTATTTATTGCATATTGGGATAAGCCTATTTATGGTGTGTTAGCAGCAATACATTTTGAAATCAATGCTAAATACTATAAACGACCGAAAGACTCTAAAATAAAATCTGTAAATACATGCTTATATCGAATAATTAATGAAAAGACTTTAAAAGATATAGAACAAGAACTCTCTAAAGAGAATGATATTAAAAATTGTGATTTTAGCCTTCTTAATGAGATTCTAAAAAGAAATAACATTAAATCGAGTTTTGGTTAAACACATGAAGTGTAAATATTGAGGAAGAAAGTTTATATAGAAAACCGATACTTGAATTATTTGATATTCAGTGATAAAGAAGAAAGTAAGAGTGCAAAGCAGCTATTTGAGAGTATTGGTAATTGGATATTTTCAAATAGCAATCAACAAGAAGCTAAGTTTTTAATAACAGAGATGATATGTGAAATATTTGAGTTACAGTTTAAAGTAGATTTTAAGTATAGAAGTGAAATAATAGAAGTAATTAAAAGTAAATCTGAGTATATTCATGTAAAAGAGAAAATGAAGAAAGACATAATCAGGGCATACACAGAAACACAACAATTTTTGAAAGATAATCGAAATAATAATCATTTTATTATCTTATATAGGAGCCTAAATCGAAATGAATTAGAGCTTTTTAAGTCAGGTAATCAAAAAGTTACTAGTAATATATTGAATTCTTTTTCTACAGATCCCAACTACCATAGAAGAGAACTACAAGTTTCAGTTAAAGTACCAATTAAGAATGTATTATTTTATGATAACCTATGCCCAATGAGTCGTTCTACAAACTTGGGGCTGTTTGTAGAACGTGAAGCTATAGTTATATGTGAAGATAGCGAATTTTTAATAGATGAAGTTATTAGCGAAGATATTAATATAAGGAAATGTAGAGATATAGAAGAGAATTATAATTAAAGGAGTAATGTAAATGCATAATTTTGAAGATATTATGTTTGTTGCCGAAGATATTTACAGCTATTTTAGTAAATTATCTAGAGAAGATGCTAGAAATTCATATGAACAATGGGATATTTCTGAAGCGCATTCCCAATCTGGTGCATTAGCGTTGTGCTTAGAAAATATTTCTAGAAATATCGAAGATTATTCAGCGGAGGAGTTGAGTAAAATGATCTATTCTATTTCCAAAGCCCAAAGAGAAATATTTAAATTAATATGATTTATAATGATACATAGCAAGTGCAATGTATAAGGTATATATAACTTGTTTTACAAAAATCGCTAATGACGGTATAATTAAATTAACGATGAAACAATGTGCATAGGATAGCAAAACCCCTACAGCCGACCAAAGCTTTGTGGGGGTTTTTGTTTGTAATCATTTAATCTTATCATAGATATAGTTTGCAACTATAACTGTAATAATAGGACATATGATACAAGAAACGATGAACATACAAATGTAGGTTCTGTTGCAAAGTTGAATTTATAGTGTAATTTTAATAAAAAGGAGTCTTTTGTATGAACTATTTCAGATATAAACAATTTAACAAGGATGTTATCACTGTAGCCGTTGGCTACTATCTAAGATATGCATTGAGTTATCGTGATATATCTGAAATATTAAGGGAACGTGGTGTAAACGTTCATCATTCAACGGTCTACCGTTGGGTTCAAGAATATGCCCCGATTTTATATCAAATTTGGAAGAAAAAGCATAAAAAAGCTTATTACAAATGGCGTATTGATGAGACGTACATCAAAATAAAAGGAAAATGGAACTATTTATATCGTGCCATTGATGCAGAGGGGCATACATTAGATATTTGGTTGCGTAAGCAACGAGATAATCATTCAGCATATGTATTTATCAAATATCTCATTAAACAATTTGATAAACCTCAAAAGGTAATTACAGATCAGGCACCTTCAACGAAGGTCGCACTGGCTAAAGTCATTAAAGCTTTTAAACTTAAACCTGACTGTCATTGTACATCGAAATATCTGAATAATCTCATTGAGCAAGATCACCGTCATATTAAAGTAAGAAAGACAAGATATCAAAGTATCAATACGGCAAAGAATACTTTAAAAGGTATTGAATGTATTTACGTTCTATATAAAAAGAACCGCAGGTCTCTTCAGATCTACGGATTTTCGCCATGCCACGAAATTAGGCATATGTTAGCCAGTTAAGGGAACAAAGACATGATAAAATGGTAATTAGCTATATTTTTCTAACTTTGCAACAGAACCCTTTTCTATACAGAAAAAGTTCAACTTTAATTTCTGTATAGAAAATAATGTTAGACAGATCATGTCTAAAATTAAATCGTTTTTTTGCTTCTTTTCATAAAATCTCATCTCACATTTCTATTTAATCACTAAAGTTAAATGAGATTTTTGCACTTTACTTTTATGATTTCGACTTTCTTTATTTGTACTTTTTTACATTTTATGAATGAGCTTTTTGACAAAAGTCATTTTGCTTTTTCGAAAAAAAGAGAAAGTCTAAATGACTTCCTCCTTTTAATTTCCAAGCAATTCCATTTTGCTGAAACTTTCTTCTCTAAAGATGATACCATGATATACATGATACCCTTGTTTAATCATTCCTATTGTTTTATCTTCTGTTTTCATCCATTTACTTTCGTGTAACCCAGCAACAAGTTTACCTGCCTCTATTCCCTGGTCTCTCCCTTCTCTAGTAAACCCAAAATAATTAGATGGAGAAGCGTTGGGAAATTGTGTAGCATTCTTTCCTGTTTTAGTGTACACAACTCTATATGTAGATTCCCTAGGGCTTTTACTGTAAAGTGCTCAGCCCTGTGGGAAAAATTCATAAAGATGTTTTGCAATTTTAGATGTTTTTTCTTTTACAGGATTTCCTGGAAATATATTTTAATTGGATATAAAAAATAATAAAACATATGTAATAAGCAACAATAAAAATGATGTTGTATATTTACTAAACCTATGATTCTTTTTTTGTGGATTTTTTCACCTTTATTTCTGTCATAATGATAACGATTATTACCGAAATGAAATACACAACGGCTTGAGCAATAAAGGAGTTGCCTTTAGGGAAATTTAATATATCGTAAATTAACCAAACGTTCCCAATAAAGAGTAAAATAAATTGCATTTTAATGAAAACTATCTTAAATTCCTTCTGTGAATAATTCCAAACTTGCTTGGATTTCATAGAAGTGGGGGTTCTATAACCAATAAAATAATTTGGTTTATCCCCAACATTATTTTTTGCGCAGCAAACACTAAATACCCAATTAACAATATAATTATAGTTATCGCAATTAACAACATAATATCTACCACTCTTTTATTTTTATTTTATAATTATATTCTGTTTATAACCAAAATATCTGGGGTAATTATTTCCTAGACTCTTTATATATAAAGCACTTTAAGGTGTACAAAAGAGACATTAGACACTAAGTGTATATAAGCCCCTAAATAGACAACGCTCATCTATTATTACGCATTTCGATCTATTGTTCTTCTTTTAATCCCGCTATCATATCAATAAGTGAAATATAGTATTCTTTGGTCAAATCTCCTCCCTCCAAATGAGATACCAAGTATACTTCGCCCTCTGAATATACAAAGTGGACAACTGAGGTCATGCAGCAGTTTACCGCATGATGAATTAATCACTTTAACTTACCATCCATAAATTTTTGATATACCTCTGGATATCGTGTTTTTGCATAGTATTCTAACATTTCTTCAATAAAGTCAATTTTGTTTCTATGAGCTTCGAAAGCTAAATAGTCCAGTAGGTTCTTATGTGAGCGGCGAATTTTTATTGAAGTACGCTCTTTTAAGCTTTCATATTTAGCATTTTCCCCACTTTTACTTTTTGATATATAGTCATCTTTTTCGTCTTGTTTTTCAACTGGTTCTAAATATTGCTGCTTCTTATCATCTAACGTCATATTTACCATCTCCTTACTTTTTATCTGCCTGCGTCAATTGCATTTACTATTTTTTTCCATCTCTTCAATATATTGCTTATAAATGCTTTGTATCTTAGAGTCTTCTAAGAATACTTACGGCTTTTATTTCACTAATCAACAATTAAACTAGTATATCGGTTTAATTGTTGATTTTTAAACATGTATACTAGTTTAATTTATTTAAATATTCTCTGATTGCTGAATCAACAATATTTTTCATTGTTGTATTATTCTTTAGTGCTGCTAATTTTAAATCTCCATGTATTTGTGAGTCGATTTTAACTAATTTAAAATCATCTTTCCTTGTTATTGAATTATCAAATGGTGTTTCTTTAGTTTCATTATTTACTTCCTTTTTTTGACTATATTTATCTATAAAACTTTTATTATTATTTTCCATTAAAAGCACCTCTTTCTTCTAGTCTGAACATAAATTCCCAAAAAACATTTATATATTTCTGTAAGGTTTTTTTATCATATGGCTTATTTTCCGATATACCTTGAGCACCCCATGTCATAACTCGTCGCGATCTATTTATAACATTTTTCAAAACAATATCATCATATTCTTCATGATATTTCTTAACATATTGACTGTTTGTTTTGTTATCTTCTTCTGTTAAGTAAATAATTATACCTAATACATCTAACTTTTCATTGTATTGTTTCATTTGGCTTAAATAAAACATATAATCCATTGAATTATCGTAACAATCTTCTTCTGATTCAACAGGAACGATTACATAGTCACTTGCAACAACACAATTATGAGTTAATGTCGTAGTAGTTGGAACTGAATCAAAAAATATAAAATCATAATCTTTCTTTAAATTCTGTATCAAACTGCTATATACATAGAATTCATCTTTAATATTCAATGATCTCCTAGAAAATCTATCAAACCAAGCTAAATTCCAATCACCTTTTATAACATCAATATTATTACTTAAAGTTGAAATTGATTCACTTAATGTCCCTTTTTTTATCCCTTCCATAAAACTGCAATTTGCTTCTTTTTTTGTGTTGAAGTTTTTACTTAACTTTTTAGTCAATGTTCTTTGAGGATCAGTATCAATAAAAAGAACTTTTAAATCATATCTATTTGCGATATATCCAAATAAGTTAGATAGTGTTGATTTACCTACTCCACCTTTAAACATATTTATAGTGAAAACTATAGCTTCACCTCTTTTTTTATTGTTAAATTCATCATAGCTCAAAGTATACTATCAAACAAGTTAAAAGGTTTAATAGTATACTAGTTTTAAGGTTTATTTATTTAATATTAAGATAGTATACTCTATTAAAAGAGGTGAAAATAATGGATACGCAAATGATATAAAGAAAACCCCACAAAGAAAGTTAAAAGAATAAAATCTGGTTTCCCATACGAAAATTCACTTTCTTTTTGCCACACATTGTGTCTAAACTTTACGATAAAATTAGAACGTATGTACCGCTTTATGAGAGGTGATACAATGATTCCTGATGAATATCAAAATGAAACTGACTACCGCAAAATTCCAAGAGAGCATTTAGAGAGCCGAATTCCTCAAGGCAGAGAAAAGGGCAAATGGATGCCCTTTGCCTCAATCCCTGAACAGTTCGAGCAAATCCAAGCCTTGGTTGAAGAACAAAATAAAGCAGCTCAACCTGAATTGTCTGACGACCAATGTGCAATGCTCACCGCAAACCTGCACTTTAAAATTATGAATAATGAACCTGCGACTGTTGCATACTGGCAAGCAGGCTATTTTCAACAAATACAAGGTTCTATACGAAAAATAGACATGCTTAACAATAGATTACTGTTAGACACGGGAAATGAGAGTGCAGAAATCCCTATGTCTCAAATGGTTCTGTTGCAAAGTTGATTTTGTAGTATAATTTTAACAAAAAGGAGTCTTTTGTATGAACTATTTCAGATATAAACAATTCGATAAGGATGTTATTACTGTAGCCGTAGGCTACTACTTAAGATATGCATTAAGTTATCGTGATATATCTGAAATATTAAGAGAGCGTGGCGTGAACGTTCATCACTCAACGGTCTATCGATGGGTTCAAGAATATGCGCCTATTTTGTACCAAATTTGGAAGAAAAAGAATAACAAAGCGCATTATAAGTGGCGTATTGATGAGACATATATCAAAATCAAAGGAAAATGGTGTTATTTGTATCGTGCCATTGATGCAGATGGTCATACATTAGATATTTGGTTGAGTAAAAAACGAGACAATCAATCAGCATATGCGTTTATTAAAAGACTTATTAAACAGTTTGGTAAACCTCAAACAGTTATTACACATCAAGCACCTTCAACAAAGGTGGCCATGTCTAAGTTGATGAAAGATTTTAAACTTAAATCTAATTGTCATTGTACATCTAAGTATCTTAATAATCTCATCGAACAAGATCATCGTCATATTAAGGTGAGAAAGACAAGGTATCGAAGTATTAATACGGCAAAGAACACGCTCAAAGGCATTGAATGTATTTATGGATTATATAAAAGGAACCGTAGGTCTCTTCAGATTTACGGATTTTCTCCTTGCCACGAAATTAATTACATGTTGGCAAGTTAAGAGAGTATCAACATGTTAAAATGATAATAAATTATATTTTTTCTGAATTTGCAACAGAACCAATTTTATACTAAGGATATATAGAATGGATGAGATTGCTAGACAAATTAATTCTTAGTTTTGTACGTAGAAATTTACAAGTAGGTGCCATAGACCTATCTGGAGAATAAGCAGAAAGAAAGATAGGCGGTACCGCAAGGAGGTATTTTATCCCTCTTACTATGTTATGTCTATCTACATGGTAATATAAAGCAAACGTTAAAGTAATACCAATAAGAAATTAATGTTTCATTTTAATGGTTATATGTTATTATGTGATTAGAATTTTTCCGAACAGAAAGAAAGAACGATTTGAAATATATTAATCATTTTATATGAAAGATCGAGAAATGTTCTAATACTAATGTATACTTAAAGGAGAGAATGAAATGAAAAAAAGATATTGGATTATAGGAATTATAGTTATAATTTTCTTGCTTATTATACGGTGTGATCTTTGGATGGATTCCATCACGATCAGCCTCTAAAAAAGAATTAATAGATATAATAAACAGAGCATAAAAAATAATTGAATTTCACTAAAAGGAGAAAATAATGAAGAACAACAACCTTAATTCACCATTATCTAAGTCTATAGAAGAACCAAAATTCAGTATAAAAATAATTATATATATATTATTATCAACCATTTCAACATTTATAACGTTACAAATTATGGATGTTGATAAAATTGTTAAAGAATCAACAAGTCAAGGTATAGATCCTGAAATGACAAGAAAATTCGTAATTATAGGAAGTACTATTTCGTCAATATTTTCAATGATTATATCTATTTTAATCATGTGGCTAATATTTGTATTTATTTCTAAAATGATGAAATCAAGTACGAGCAAAAAAAGCCTATTTTCTGCTACGTTAATATTTTTAATTATTTCAACATTGTTACAAGTAATTATATTATCAATTCAATGGGGGGTTGGTTTGCCATTCCCTAAATATAATATCAGTAGTTTAAATATCTTTTCCCCAGGAAACCAATTTTTAGAATCTATAAATTTACAGCATCTATTAGAATCTTATTTGTTCGGTTTAGTTTTTTATAAAACTAGTAAATTGAGTAAAAAGAAATCGGTTATTTTAGGGATAATATACTTTGTTGTAGTTATATTTTTTAGCTTATCAGTATTTTTAATTAAGTAGAGTAAGGGGGAATAAACATTATGAAAGTTATTGTTAACTTAATATTTTTTATAGTTATTTTGTTAGGTGTATTTTTATACGTTAATTCTAATTACTCTTATAATTTAGTATCTGAGTCAGTTTCAGATGTACTGAAAGTAGGAGTAACAATATTATTTATTTTATGTGTTATTATTGTACCTATTTTTAATAGCAAAAAATAAGTGATACGTATCTGTTGAAATTAAAAAGAAAAATGGAGAGAGAGTTATAAAAATATCGAACATAAATAAATTAGGAGTAGCCCCCAAATAATTTTATAAGAAAATTATTGGCTCTATACTATTTAGGACTGGTGATAATCACTAGTCCTATTTTTGATACAAAAAAAGCGCAATTATCTCTATAATTAGAAGTATCCTACAACCAATAATTAAGGAGATAATGCGCCTATGTCTAATACTATATCAATAACGCTTGGAATTAAAGATAAAAATATCACTTTTGAAGATAAGGTTGAAGAAAGAAAGTATAAAGGGAAAAATTCTTTATTTTACTTTGGAAAATTAATACATTCTCCCAAGCGATGTAAACTTTGCGGACACGAAAATACGAACTTTTCTATAATCAAAAATGGTTTAAAAAAATCATGTCTTACGATACCTAAGGTATCGGAGAAGCCAGCTTATTTAATATTGGAAAAACAGCGTTTCCACTGTAAAAAGTGCTGCAGTTATTTCACTGCTGAAACACCTGTCGTTGAGCGGAATTGCTATATTTCTCAAAACACACGATTAGCTGTGCTGAATAAGTCGATAGACATACGTTCGCAAAAATCTGTTGCTGAATCTTGTCATGTCAGTAATTCCACAGTTACTCGAATAATTAATAAAGCTGCTTCTCAAATAGCTCAAACACCGTTTAAATATTTACCGGAACACTTGATGATGGATGAGTTCAAAAGCGTTAAAAATGTTGTCGGTAAAATGAGTTTTATTTATGCAGACGCAGTAACACACCGTATTATTGATATTGTGCCTGACCGTAGGTTATTTGCTTTGAAAAACTATTTCTATCGTTATCCTCTTTCTGAAAGAAAACGTGTGAAAACAGTGTCTATCGATATGTACGAACCTTATATGGCTTTAATCAGAGAAGTTTTTCCTAATGCCAAAATTCTAATAGATCGTTTCCATATTGTTCAGTCTTTAAATAGAGCCTTGAACATGACTCGAGTAACAGTTATGAATAGTTTCAGAACAACTGAAAGACCTCTATACAATAAGTACAAGCGCTACTGGAAAATTCTTTTAAAACCGTATGAACAACTTGAAGCTTTTGTTTACAGTAAGATGCCTTTATATAAACAATGGAAAACACCGAAAGGTGTTGTTGAACACTTACTGAGTTTTGACGAAAGACTTTTAAACACGCATACAGTCGTAAATGAGTTAAGATCCACGTTGAAAGAAAACAATAAAGCTGCTTTTGAAACTGCCTTGAAAAATATAGAAATCAATAGCGTTGCTCCTAAACTTCAAACAGCTGTTAAGACACTAAGAAAGCACAATAGTATGATAAGAAATACTTTTGAATACAGTAACTTGACCAACGGTCCACTTGAGGGAATAAATACTAAAATAAAGCTGATACAGAGAATATCTTTTGGTTATAGAAATTTTGGTAATTTACGCAGTCGTATCATTTTATGTACAAATCTTTTTGCAGCTAATCCAAAAAAAGAGATCAAGCAACTTTATGCTGCTTAATCTCTGTGTTTTAGCTCACCAGTCCTATTTGACAGAGAGCCAAATTATTTGGGGGCTTTTATTTCAATGTTTCATAATGAATTGGTTAGTATTAACCTGTTGTGTATAGCGAAATATTGGGAATCTAGAGTGAATTATGATTTGAAATTAGCATTTATATCATAAAAAATGTTAGATATAAAAAGAGTTCGCGACAAAAGGATTCTAAATACTAAAAAAGGGTGAAAATTCATTGTAATAAATGAATTTTCATCCTTTTTAAACTTCAGATAAGAAAATAAGCTAATTATTTACAACGCTTATTGTAATATATATATGTATATAAGTCAAATATAGAAGAAAAAATGTCAATTATATATTACATTCACGTCTTTTTGCGATTTAAATCAAAAAAAATTTTGCGATATTACATTTACTCTTTTGTTTTTGAAATATTTATTTTATAATATAGGTGAGTTTGTTATAGGGAGGTGTAATTATGCTAAACTTATACAAGAAAATTGCATGGACTGGTATTTCAATGACTGGTACGACTTCTTTTATTAATGCATTAATTAGTGGAAGTGACATTTGGACTGCTCTATCAGTTGCTGGTATTGCTGCTGGTGGTGGTATTGGTACTGCCATAGCAACTATTGGGCGTGCTGCAATTGTAAGATTTGTTAAGCGTTGGGGCGTTAAGAAAGCTTCAGCATGGTAAGAAAATAAGCTAATTATTTATACAGGGGTTCTTATGAGAGTAAGGACCCCCTTTTTTGAGGTGTTATATTGGAAAAGGTATATGTATATGAGTATTTGAAATTTAATTTCTTATATTATATAAAAAGAAAGTTTAGTTATTTTAAAAATGATAAAATTAAAAATGTGTTTATAGCAATTTATTTGTTGAGACTTTTTATATCTATAGGAATAACATTTAGTGCATCTTACTCGATTTCTAGATACTTTAGCGATCATATAAATATAATAGAATATTATTATTTCTTATTTTTTTCTATTTACATCATATTAATACCTATAATACCTAGGGCTAAATTACTAATTAACCCGATGGATAAAAACTTATTATATAGAACTAAATTGACCAACCAAGAAATTTTCAACTTAATTTACTTTACTGATTTAATAAAGAAATTCCCATCATATATTAATATGATTGTTATTGGCATTGCTATAGCTGTGAATTCAGACAAAACCATACCTATTATTATTAAAACATTTATTGCATTTGTTATATTTAATGTTATAGCATATATCTTTCAAATTTTATATACTAACATAAAGGTGAGAAGTTCTAATAAAATTTTTGATGTATATTACATCTTCTATAACATCATTATAGGAAGTTTAGTATCTATATTTAGTTACTTATTTACACATGTGATAATTAACTTAATTATAAAGCCTTTTTTTCATCTTACTGATACTATTATTAAACGTCAGAATACATTTAAATGGGCTAACTATTTTGAAGATATTAAAATATCAATGGCTAATATTCATATGGATGTTACCCAGTATCTTAAGTATCTATCTATCCATAATCTATTTATTCACCCTAACATATATATATGGGGAAAATTATTGATATATTTAATTTTGCTAATAATCATATTTAAGTTTAATTACGTTGGTTTTTGGTATAGAGATTTATTTATAAACTCAAGTCAATTTAATAGAACCACTTTAACTGCAAAGGAAATTTCAATTAATAATATTCAATTATATAACTTGCTTAATAATAAAGAGGAGTTAAATTTACATAAGCCATATATATATATTAGTTATATGATTTGGTTCTTTTTAGGTATGACTGTTGCTCTCACTTACTACAATTATCAACTGCTTGCAAATGCTTTTATTATCATATTCATATTAAACACAGTAACTCGAGATAGCTTTTCAGCTGGTATTGATCTATTTACCAAATCATTAAGATTTGATTCTGAAAAGTCTAGCATTGCTTTATATAGAATGGCTAATATTGATTTCAAAAACCTTTATAAAAGTAAAATACAGATGTGTAGATTATTAGGACTTAAAGAAAATACTTTAATTATCATCTTATTGTTATTTATAATGAAAATAGATATTTTAACACTGGTGGCTATGATAGAAGTTATGATGATAAATGCTATATTTATACCCCATTTATCTTTGTTACCTTCTTATGTTTCCCCCCATTTTAACTATCAACATTACTCGGAATTAGAAAATTTTGAGGAACAAAATATCTTAGAAGATTCGATATTTGATAGAATTAAAAATCTAATATCTATTTCTTTTTTTGCAATTTTCTTTATTGGATATCTTGCTCAAAGAAGTTATTTAGACATTATGATATTTTTTGTGATTTGGTGTTTATTAATCACAATATTCTTATATATATTCATTAATTTAATTTTCAATAAAACAACTAAAATATGGAAGAGGAGAGATTTGTATTTGTAAAAGAAGTGTTATTAAAGTTTTTTTAATTAATTTAACGATATTATTTTCAGGTTTACTTATTGGTATATTAGTCTATTACGCCTTAGATCTTGACTTAGGAAAAATGAAGATAAATAACGATATAAAGATTTCG
Organism: Staphylococcus simulans; assembly: GCF_025561465.1. Lineage (NCBI taxonomy): Bacteria > Bacillati > Bacillota > Bacilli > Caryophanales > Staphylococcaceae > Staphylococcus > Staphylococcus simulans. The sequence goes on along the minus strand of NZ_CP095101.1, from coordinate 18,467 downwards.
TCTATTTTTTTAAATAACCTTCTATATTTTATGATATGTATGTTTGGTTTTGTAACAATAGGTTTAGCTAATATTACTATTTTACTTATCAATGGAGGTTTAATAGGATTTTTCTTAGCACATGGAATGAAAACAAATCAATTTTTAGATGTGTTTTTAGCGTTGGCCCCACATTCAATAATAGAGATTATATGCTTATTAATATCATCTACTTACTCTTATATAATATTAATAGTTATATACAAGAGAATTTTTAACAAACAAAAAATTCCTATTAATTTATTAAAATTGACAACGTATACATTTATAGGTATTGTTTTATTGACATATATTGGATCTCTTGTTGAAAAGTATATAACACTTGTTTAGAGAGGGGTATTATTATGTTAAGGTTAAAATGTCTCAATAAGTCTTTTGACAAAAAGCATATGGTTATTAACAACTTAAGTATTTCAATTGATGATGGGATACATTGTATTATTGGAAAAAACGGAGCTGGAAAAACTACTTTATTAAATTTAATTAGTAGCCTTATCTTCCCAGATTCTGGGGATATTGCAATAGATGAAAAAAGTATCTATAAGCATAAAAATTTAAGAAGTAATATATTCTATGTTCCTATTGAACCCTTCTTTTATGAACGTCTTTCTGCAAAAGAAAATTTGTTGTTAATTTGTTCACTATTTGAAAAGCACATAGATATAAGTGATATAAAAAATATATTCAAAATGGTTAATCTTGAAATTAATGTTTTGAATAATCCTGTCTACACTTTCTCTTCCGGAATGAAACAAAAGCTGAATTTTGCTTCGATGCTTCTTGTTAAGCCATATATTATTTTATTAGATGAACCATTTAATGCTTTAGATTATGAAACTCAAGAAAAATTTTCACTACTATTAAAAGAAATGCAAAATCAAAAGCATATTATAATTTTTACTAGTCATATTTCAAGTACAATATCGACTTTAGCGGAGAATATAATGGTTTTGAAAAATGGGTATATAATACACCAAGAAGAGACGGCTCAAATTTCTAACATGAATGAATGGATAAAAAAAATGATAGGTGGGGAGTGATTAAAATGAAAAAACTAGAATTATTACCTATGATAGTTGTATTTGTTATATCAGTTATACTGATGTATTACATAGTAGGGATCAATGATCAGCTTTTAATATATATAATATTATTCCCTATAATATGTGTAATATTATACATTGCAATATGGTTTATTAAAAGAAAGTGAGTTCCTTCTAAAAGGGGATTATAGAATATGAATTTGAAATTTAAAGTGGCACGTGTTTCGATGAATTTAACGCAAAAAGAATTAGCTAATAAAGTCGAGGTATCTAGGCAAACAATTTCTTTAATTGAAAAAAATGACTACAATCCATCATTAATGTTGTGTAAAAAAATATGCAAACAACTAGACAAAAGTTTAGATGAAATTTTTGGAGATGAATAAAAATTGAGAAGAACATTTTTAAAAAAGTTATTGCCAAAAGATGAAAGGAAAAGGGAAACTGTATTATTAATTATATCTGAATCTGCTATTTTATATTTTGTTTTTTTATTTTTGTATTCTCTTATTAATAACATCTCAATTAATGATAGTAATTCAGATAAACACATTATATTGAGTATAGTATATTTTACATCATACACCTTTATTTCCTATATATCATCAGAAATATTAAGAGAAGATATTAGCAGCGGAAGAGAATTAGTTAAGAGTGTCTTTCAAAGTATTATATCGAACTTTTTAATTGTGACTATCATTGTTATATTTTTAATTATAACAAAATATATTAACTTCAATATAATGAATATAGTTATAACATTTATAATATTCTTTGTCCCTTTAAATATTATAAAGTTTATGGAACTATTTATGTCTTATAGAGCTAACAAAGAATTATTTGAAGAATAGAACGGAAAGTCATCTTAAGACTTAATGTGACAGGTTCTGTTGCAAAGTTAAAAAAGATAGCCAATTATCACTTTAGTGTGTTGGTATTCCCGTAATTCTCCACATATAACAATTTCAAGACACACCAAAAATCCGTAGATCTGAAGAGACCTACGGTTCTTTTTTATAGAGCGTAAATACATTCAAGCCCTTTGAGTGTATTTTTGGCTGTATCGATACTTTGACAACTTCTCTTTCTAACCTCACTTTAATATGACGGTAATCTTATTCAATGAGATTATTAATATATTTATATGTATAATGTTATTTAGGGTCTACCCTAATCATACAATTCAACACCCTTGTAAAACATCGATTCTAATTGTATGATTAGGGTGTATGAAAAGAGGGTTTAAAAATGATTATCGGATATGCAAGAGTTTCAACCGCAGATCAAAATTTAGATAGACAAATCGAAAATTTACATATTTTTGGAGCCGAAAAAATTTTCACCGAAAAACAATCAGGTAAGTCTATTAAAAACAGACCTGTTTTTCAAGAAATGTTGAATTTCGTGAGAATGGGTGACCGTTTAGTGGTTGAATCAATTGATAGATTAGGACGAAATTATGATGAGATTATTCAAACCGTTAACTATTTAAAAGAAAAAGAAGTTCAACTCATGATAACAAGTTTGCCTATGATGAATGAAGTCATTGGCAATCCATTATTGGATAAATTTATGAAAGATTTAATCATTCAAATTTTAGCAATGATTTCAGAACAAGAAAGGAACGAAACCAAGCGTCGACAAGCACAGGGAATTAAAGTCGCTAAAGAAAAAGGTATTTATAAGGGACGACCTGTACTTTATTCTCCTCATGCTAAAGATCCACAAAAACGTTTAGTCTATTATCGGATTGTTGAATTACTTAAACAGGGCAAGTCTATTAGTGCTATAGCAAAAGAAGTTGGTATTACACGCCAAACAATATATAGAATCAAAAATGAACAGAAGTAACAATTTTAAATGTTACTTCTGTTTCGTTTTCACACAAAACTCCGTTCACTTTTCTAAAAAAAGTATAAAGTGAGAAAGTACAAATATAAACAAATAGATTATCAAGAAAATATTAAAAACCACTACTTTTACATTCCAACTTTAAAGTTAATAACACGATATTCTACATACACATTGAAAAAAATGCTCAAAAAAATCACACTGCTTTTTCTTTGAGTAATCACCAATACTCAAACTATTGTTACTAAAAAATAAAAATCTGAAGAACAAGAAAAACGTTTCACGTGAAAAAGGATAGATGAAATATTGTAACTAGAATAACCAAAAGTGAAAGTACAATAAAAGCTTCTATCCATAAATAAGTTCAAAAAAACTTACTATAGATAAAAGAACATTATAATTTTTTCATCACTATTCGAACCAGAATCAGAAATACCGACACAAATTTTCAATACTTCATTAACCAAGAAAAAGAAAAATAAGACCATAATAAATGCTCGAATAGTTTATTAAAGTATTGAAAGTGATCACATTAACGTAACAATAGTTGTAAAAATCTTTAAACAATAATATGCATTTTCAAATTCAAGACCACTTTAAACAGTCTTTTTATTTTGAGGAAAAACATTCATTTTTGCGGAATATTTGTATTCTAAGGTGCTCCGATTTTAGAATATTTATATTCCAGACCCTTGATAAAGCCCGTCAAATCAACACAAAAAATATTCTACAAAAACACCCAAGTGGTCTTTTTGTAGTATTTCGTATTCTAGCTAATATTACACTTTAGGCATTTAATGAGTGTAATAGTACGATACGCCTTTAATGCTGTCATTGCAGGGTTTATAAGTGTTTTTTAAGAGAAAATGAGCGAGTCGAATGGTAGGAAAATCCTTCAGCTATGCTGAATACCACCAAGGGTGGTACTGGATTTCCTTATGCTCATGCAAAATATTCTACGCAAATATTCCAAAAATTTGCTAGTGAGATTTTGTCATTCTAATTAGTTACAAAATGAGATGTTAATAACGAGCATTTTTAACAATTAGAGATAGCAAATATGTGAAGAAAATGAACATAGAGGCGTATGAATTGAGAACATTTGAGTCAACAAATTTCCAATTCATGTATAGATAATGTGACGCTAATAGGAGCATTAGATATACTTTTCTATACAGAAAAAGTTCAATTTTAATTTCTGTATAGAAAATAATGTTAGACAGATCATGTCTAACATTAAATCGTTTTTTTGCTTCTTTTGAAAAAAAGAGGAAATCTCTCATGACTTTTTGTAGTTTTGCTTTTTCTTTTTTCGACATTCTATCTTTTCACTTTTAACTTTTTCCTTTTGTATTTTCACATTTTGTGATTAAACTTTTTATCAAAAGTCATTTTTCTTTTTCAAAAAAAGAGAAAGTCTATCCGTCATTTTCTACTTTTTATTTTTCCTTTTTCGACTTTTTATCTTTTCAATTTCAACTTTTTGCTTTTGTTCTTTCTCATTATATGATTGAGCTTTTTTACCAAAAGTCATTTTGCTTTTTCAAAAAAAGAGGAAGTCTATATGACTTCCTTGCTTCTAATACTATCCATTTTGTTGAAGCTTTCTTTTTTAAAAATGATTCCATTATACACATGATGACCTTGTTTAATCATTCCAATTGTTTTATCTTCAATGACTTTTTGTTTGACCAGTGCTTCATGCAATGTATTATAATCAAGAAAATCTACATGATTAAGCAAAGAAGAACGACTACTAACTTCAGGATCATCATCGAAATCGGTCATTAACATTGCCGTTGGAATATTCACTGTGAGCTGAATAATGTCTTCATCTTTATCATTAATCAACCAAACGGCAGCTCTTCCATTTAAATAATAATCTTTGATTGCTCTGTACTGTTTTCCAAATAATTGAATTTTCAACATGCAAATACCTCCTAAAATAATTTGTTATTTTCTAATACGATATGTGATTTATCATTAATTCGTTAACGCAATAAGTAATGTTTCATCAAATGAAGGGGCTAAATGTTCATCAAAAGTGGCAGCTTCAAAATAATTTTCAACCTCATTCAAGTTCTTAAAATGAATCGTTTCTACAAAACTTTTCTCAGTTTCTATGTTTAAAATGCTTTTTATTATTTTTAGTGACTCGGGAATGAATGTAGTTGTACCGTCAAAAGTAACTTCATTACCAAAAGTCGATTCAGCGATACTGACTTGATTGTATTTGAATTCATGGTTAAAGTGCTGCTCATATTCTTCGGATGTTTTTTCATCAAAATCAAATTCATTCACAAGATAACGCCACAAAATTGCTTTTAATTGATTATTTTTCATTATCATTACTCCTTTGTCTAAATCTATCTTTAATTCATCGACCGATTAAAAATAGAGAGGAAACATACGCTTCCTCTCTTGCATTGAGACCTACAATCGGTCATGAAATGATATTTCGATGCAGCACAGGTCGAATCTCAGAAGGGTCTTGCGACTGATTTTTCAAAATATGCCTTATCTTCTTCTAACATTTTTAAAAATTGACTTGGGGTAAATTGATTATGCTCACCAAATGCTTCTGACCATATTTCATTGAAATATTCATCAACACCAAATTCATTGATTCGTTTTTCATACTCATTAAATACATAAAACCTGAGACCTGACTTTTCATTTTTCAGTTCTTCGATATCTAACTCTATATGCAGCGTTGTATGATTGGGTGCTTCAATGACAGAGAAAATAGAATCACCTTCTTTATATACTTCTGAATTGACACCTGTTAATCCTAAGTCGTCATTGAATTCTGATATGACTTCTATCAAGTCAACTGAGATACAAGCCCCGGTATCTGAATCCAGTTCTTGTTCAATTAATTCATCTAATGCTTCCATGCCCTTTTCTTTAACTAAAGCACAATAATCACTGTATAGCTCCGAATAAGAAATCGAATTTCCATTTAGGTTATCCATCAACTGCACGAACCTTCTAAAATCATTGAGATGATGACAGACGTGAGGATATTTCTGCTCTACAACTTCTAGGAGACCTTCTAATTCTTCTTCACTTGATGGAAAATTTTGTTTCAGTGAATGATATTGTCTGCTGGCGTTGAACTTTCTATCTCTAATGAATTGCACAATAAAATCCACATAATAATAGTAATACTTTGTATGATTATTGATGCTGTGTATTTTGGTTTTCATATGAATCATCCTTTCTAATTTTGTTATTAGCTAAGTGGTTGCTTGCCAACCACTTATACACTTGAAATAGCTAAAATAATAAAAAGTCACATTGATTTTAATCAATGTGACTGTCTGAAATCTTTTTCTATTTTAATAATGATATCCACAGTTGAGCTTTAAGCATTATATGCTTGAAGCTCTTTTTGTATAGCTTGATACTGTGCATTTTCTTCTATATATAGTGTTGCCACTTTTTCTGCAATAACTTCATTGCCGATATGACTTTCAATATGCAGTGCAGGATTGTCAAAGATTAATTCAACACTGTCATCATAATCACTTTTAGCAAACCCTATCCAAATATAAATGTCCACGGAAAGAAATTAGCTCTAATTTTATCTGTTACATAGTTTAATTTAGGTTCTGTATTTCTCATGAGACATTAATCCTTACTACTTTGGATGGAATATACTCACCTTTTTTAAAGTTTTTCGCCCAATTCCAAGGAACTGGTTGTTCATAATACACAAGAATATCCCCTTTTAAAGTTGACTTTTGGAGATCGTTCTTAATTTTAATCGGTTTAAGCTGTCTTCCAAATTCTATTGTATTATCTTATGTTTTCATCCATTTACTTTCGTGTAACTCAGCAACAAGTCTACTTGCCTCTATTCCCTGATCTCTCCCTTCTCTAGTAAACCCAAAATAATTAGATGGAGAAGCGTTGGGAAATTGTGTAGCATTCTTTCCTGTTTTAGTGTACACAACTCTATATGTAGATTCCCCTAGGGCTTTTACTGTAAAATGCCCAGCCCTGCGGGAAAAATTCATAAAGGTGTTTTCCAATTTTAGATGTTTTTTCTTTTACAGGATTTCCTGGAAATATATTTTGAGTGGATATAAAAAATAATAGAACATATGGAACAAGTAATAATATTGTATATTTACTAAGCCTATAATTATTTTTTGCAAATTTTTTCACCTTTATTTCTGTCATAATGATAACGATTATTACCGAAATGAAATACACAACGGCTTGAGCAATACAGGAGTTGCCTTTAGGGAAATTTAATATATCGTAAATTAACCAAACGTTCCCAATAAAGAGTAAAATAAATTGCATTTTAATGAAAACTATCTTAAATTCCTTCTGTGAATAATTCCAAACTTGCTTGGATTTCATAGAAGTGGGGGTTCTATAACCAATAAAATAATTTGGTTTATCCCCAACATTATTTTTTGCGCAGCAAACACTAAATACCCAATTAACAAGGTAATTATAGTTAGCACAATTAACAACATAATATATACCACCATTTTTTATTTTATGATTACTATATATTAATCATAAATAATCTTACATTAATTTCTATTTAAATATTCAAATATTTCCTAACTTTTCGCTTTTAATTACTAACTGTATTCTATTTATAAACAAAGAGTCTGAGGTAATTATGTCTCAGACTCTATATATAAAGTACTTTAAGGTGTACAAAAGCCAATAATTATTGGCGTAGTTCTTACGACTTATAAACATTGGTTGAATAATCGTAAGCGTTGATGACTTTAAATAGCCAAGCACTAAAAAACGCCATCTACTATGGCCATAGTAGATGGCGTTTTTTAGTGCTTCAACATGTCTATTGAAACAATTATTTCTCAACTTACTTATAGTATATCCTCTTTATTATTGTTTGCAAAATCTCTTATTTCTTCATAGATAATCAAAAAATAACCATTCCCAACTTTTGACCGAGTAGGTAGAATGGTTACTCTTAGTTTACTGAAAGGCTACCGTCTTTCGAACGGGCTCATTGGGCAACTTGTTCTAACAAGTTGGCCTTTATTTATGGAATCTCATACTAACACGATGTGACTTAATATTCAAACTTGACGTTATTTTTTAAAGAAATAAATATTCTATACAAGTAGATAGTTATTGTAGATGGTTTTCCCGTTGCCTTCTATATGCTCTCCATCGTGAGTCTTGAACCTTGACCATACCGTTATTAAAGGCGTTATCATTCTTTTTCTATGCAGCAATTTGAATAGGTGCCGTCTGTTCGTTATAACCATTGACCAAAACCACATTATTCAGCATCTTTTGCAATTACCTCTTTGACACTATGTTCTTTTGTAATTTTATTATCTTTCGTAACATCCCCCCCTCGCATACATTATACTAGTATATAGAATGCAAGAATAATATATACTTTTTTTGGCATAGCATATACTATGCTCTGTTATTCTCTTTCTTGCGCTGTTTTCTTCTTTTATACTCATTCTCTGTATTGACGTATTCTTTGATTTGTTTTTGCTTTTCATCATTATACTTACTTTCAATATAGTTATTTAATGCTGCTTCAATTATTTCATCATAGGATTCTTTCATTTCAATTCTTTTTAACACGTGTATTATACTATGTGTATTTCCTTTAAGACGTAAACTCGTTTGCGGTAAACTTACAATTTTCTGATCTCTGTTTATAAAATTGTTGTTTAAAGTTGTATCTTCAATTTTATTTGAATCTAATAATGAATTTTTCTTCTTCAAATATATCACTCTCTTTCATAATCTTTGATTTGTTCCAATAATTCTAAAGTAATATCATAGTACATTTTCAATGTATTCTTGTCATGATAGTCTAAATCAGTAATTCCTGTTTGATCCCAGAGTTTAACCCTTTCTCTTTGAGAAACATAATTTTTAAAAATATGTTCTCCATATTTATCAATGGATTGCTGAATGATCATGTTGTCAATTTTCCCTTTGTTTTTGAACATTACAGGAAGAATGCCGGCAATCTCAAATTCTAATTGATAATTATCTCTGAATAAAGCTAAATACTCAATAAATGAACTCACTGCTCTGAAACTTCTGCTGTGTGTCTGCATAACAATTAAGCTATAATCACAAGCATAAATAGCATTGCTGCTGTAATCTGAAATTGTTGGCGGTGTATCAATAAGTATAATATCGTAATTTTCTTTAATAGGTGCGATAAAATTATTAATGACTTTTGCCCCGTTGAAACGATCATAACCTAAGTCCTCTAATAAATTCGGGAAACCAATCATGTTGAAATCAGAAGGAATTAAGTCTAAATTTTCATCCAATGTTACAAGGCAGTTTTCAATATTTAATTGTTCTGCTAAGGATTCATATAAAGTTGAATCCGTTTCTCCATTAAATGTTAACAGCAGAGTCTCTGTGGCATCAGCTTGCGGATCCAAATCAATGACTAATGTTCTATAATTTAATTTCTGAGATAATATATAAGCTATTGCATTAGTGGTTGATGTCTTTGACACGCCGCCTTTAAAATTATTTACTGTAATTACTCTCGTCATTTAAATCCTCCTTTGACAATATTTTGTACTTTTACTTTAGCATACTTGCATTACATATACAAATATAATGTATACTTGATAACTTTATACTTGTATACATTATATTTGTATTACAGAATACATCACATACAACGATCCACACCCCAAAAAGAATACGGTTTCCAAAGATAACTTGAAGAACACTGAGGATAATACTTAACTATGTTAAACCTGAAAGTTGTGCTATGTTAATAATGTATTCATTAATGAAATTTTAGAAATACTAAAAATAGGGGGAATATTGTGGATACATCCAAAGCACATATTAAAAAAATTAAACAAATGCAAAATAAAAGATTCGAGTATTACGACAAGCAAACGTATCCAAAGTGCGCACATCGATTTTTTAATCAAAAAAGTCAAAGTATTTTTAAACAACGGGGAGGAATTAACCGGCTATATTATGAATGAATGGAGATACGAAATTCTGCTCGTTAAAAGCGATAATCTTAAAGATAAGCAGGGACGTCCTATTGAAAAACGTATGCTGATCCCCAAACATTCAATTTTGTATACCGCTAATTTGATTCATCTTCCTGAATTAGAAGAATAGCTACATTTATCATTTGCTCAATTATTACTGATATAGTTGTAAACTATTCTTTATGACAAACTCAAATGATAAAGAAAACCCCCACAAAGCTTTGGACGGCTGTGGGGGTTTGGATGTACTAAGGGCATCTATTTCATCGTTAATTACATTATATTGTCAGTTTTTTAAACTATGAAGAAGCGACTAAAAATTATTATTTAATTCGATTTCCATTTGAATCCAGCTTAACAATTGCTTGACCAGCTTCTTTTTTGTACGTCCCTGCTATCTCTAAGTCTTTGTCTCTATAATTGACTGTCCAATCATCAAGTCCGTCATCCCATTTAACATTATCCCAAATATAGTCTTTGGTATTAATCGGTTTACCTTCAAATTCATTGATTTGTTGATACACTTGACTGCGTGCATGTGCCATGGTTCCTGCGCTTTCTTTTCCTTCAAACTCTTTTCGTGTTGCCTCATCTTGCATAGAATGCTCATTTTTAAATTCTACTTTTTGAGACAGCTCATCCAATGATTTAAAATGCTTATTTTCGTTATATAGAGCGTTCAAATCTAGTTCTTTACCATTTTCCAACAACTCATCATATGTCATAGTTCCTTGCGTGCCTCCGACAAAAGCTTTATCTTCACCGATGCCGATAATGGAAGCATAACTTCCTTTAGAAGGATATACTGAATAGAACTTCATATTTTCTGGTACTTCTTTATAACCATCAGCTTTAACTAAAAAGAGTTTATATAACTGCTTTTTTTCTTTTTCATTGTTGTAGTTTTGTTCAAAGATACCTGTCAGAATTTCTTTTTTGCTCAAAGTGAACTCAGAGGCTTCACTGGAAGAAAATACCAATGCAGCTTTCTTTTCATCTGATAATTGACTTGCCTTTTCCGACTGTTCTTTGTTTGTGGATTTTTCAACATCTTTGTGGCTTTCAGCATCTTCTGATGTTTGATTGTTAGATTGTGCTTTTTTAGTTTCATTCGCTTTTGTTTTAGAATCCTCTTGATTTTCCTTTTTATCACCTTCATTACCGCATGCCGTAGTAAAAACCAATAACGCTGCGGATACCGCCAATAATTTTTTCATCTGTTGGCTCCTTTCAAATATTTATAGTGTCTCTTTGCTGAAGTAGAGTGTTGTATTCAAATTTGTCCACTTACTCATGCTTACTTGTTTGAACATACTACTTCGTTATCTTTAAGTGTATCATTTCCTCATATCGACTACTTTTAATATCTATACTAGGTATACTCAATAGAGAAAAACTCTTGTTCAAACGCACCAATGAAATCATAGTTTTCATACTTGCTTAGGGAGGTACCTTTAGGGCTTGCACTAATACTTTTGCCCTTTTGATTTGTTTTAAAGCGTGTATCAATGCCTGCTTATTAAAAATAATTCTAATATGATTTATCTTCTCTATAGTATTTTCGATTTTTGTTTGTACAACTAAACGATAAGGCTCTCTTGCAAGTGTAACCGACTCTTCTTTTACACCAAGCCCAATCCACTGATCGATTGTTAATAGTTTTTCTTTAAAAGTGATGTTGCCCTCATTATCTACACTGTGTAAATCTCTGGCCTGAATTTCATTCAGCATGCCATTATTTTGATTAATTTCATCTATTGCTGTGTCAATATCTTCAATTAAGTTTCTAATTCTTTTGGGTAATCGTACCCTTTGAACCTCTGATGTTTGCTCATCATGTAAGTCCACACTCACTGAGACTTCTTGATAGTAACAATACAAACTTTCAATAATTGCAAATTTAGTATTCGAAATCTTTTGTTCGCCAGAACTTAGTTATTTTCAATATACTTTCTGATACGCCGCTGCCTTCACTAATTTCTCTTAAGGGAATTTGACTATGCAACAATTTTTCTATACATATTTCAACTTCTTTAAATAACTTTTCATTAAATAAGCGCCACCTATTACCACCTCATTTAGTTCGTTTTTCATACTGTTATAGTAATAATAAAGAGAACTAAATACAATATAAAAACTCCCTCAAAGAATATATTTACTCTACGGTTTTGACTAAAGATATTGCTAACTTTGTTAATCCTAATAGCTGTGCTATGTTAATAATATATTCATTAATTAGATTTTTAAGATATTAGGAATAGGATAGATACGTTCTATTCAATGAGAGGTGATACTATGATTCATGATGAATATCAAAATGAAACTGACTACCGCAAAATTCGACGAGAATATTTAGAGAGTCGAATTCCTCAAGGCAGAGGAAAGGTCAAATGGATGCCCTTTGCCTCAATCCCTGAACAGTTTGAGCAGCTTCAAGCCTTTGTTGAAGAACAAAATAAAGCAGCTCAGCCTGAATTGTCTGACGATCAATGTGCAATGCTCAACGCAAACCTGCACTTTAAAATTATGAATAATGAACCTGCGACTGTTGAATACTGGCAAGCAGGCTATTTTCAACAAATACAAAGCTTTATACGAAAAATAGACATGCTTAACAATAGATTGCTGTTAGACACGGAAAATGAGATTCCAGAGATTCCTATGTTGCAAATCACTCAGATTCATTAGTAGGGCATACCTTCGTCATCAAACAGACCTGCTCTTTCCCACATAGCTATACTTGCTTGTTTGAAATCATTACCTGTTTCAAATGTTGTATCGTCTTGTGTAAATGACGGCGAGTTTTCCCATAATTTCATACTGCATTGACGCAGTGCTTGATATTTCGCTGCAGCTGTCGCATAGGCAAAGATATTATAGATTTTATCGCCTTGTCCTCTATGATAGTTTCTCAAGGCTTTTACGAGTGAATCCAATGTATTGTTGATAATGTCTGTGTATTCTTCATCGTGGTTCTGTTGCAAAGTAAAAAAAATATAGCTAACCACTAATATGTCATGTCAGTGTTCGTTTAACTTGCTAGCATGATGCTAATTTCGTGGCATGGCGAAAATCCGTAGATCTGAAGAGACCTGCGGTTCTTTTTATATAGAGCGTAAATACATTCAATACCTTTTAAAGTATTCTTTGCCGTATTCATACTTTGATATCTTGTCTTTCTTACTTTAATATGACGGTGATCTTGCTCAATGAGATTATTCAGATATTTCGATGTACAATGACAGTCGGGATTCAGTTTAAACGTTTTAATAACTTTAGCCATGGCTACCTTCGTTGAAGGTGCCTGATCTGTAATTACCTTTTGAGGTTTACCAAATTGTTTAATGATACGTTTGATAAATGCATATGCTGCATGATTATCACGTTGCTTACGCAACCAAATATCTAATGTATGTCCCTCTGCATCAATAGCACGATATAAATAGTTCCATTTTCCTTTTATTTTGATGTACGTCTCATCAATACGCCATTTGTAATAGGCTTTTTTATGTTTTTTCTTCCAAATTTGATACAAAATCGGAGCATATTCTTGAACCCAACGGTAGACCGTTGAATGATGAACGTTGACACCACGTTCTCTTAGTATTTCAGATATATCACGATAACTCAGCGCGTATCTTAGATAGTAGCCAACGGCTACAGTGATGACGTCCTTGTTAAATTGTTTATATCTGAAATAGTTCATACAGAAGACTCCTTTTTGTTAAAATTATACTATAAATTCAACTTTGCAACAGAACCAGTTAAACAATGTTATGCTAAGTTACAATGTTTTTATCCGTAAAGACGACTTAGTTTATAGATAGAAATAATATTCAAAAGAGAAATGAATGAGTACTTTGCATTACTCTACTAATCAATGTTATAATTAAGTTAACAAGAGCTTCGTGCATTATATGCACCAATCCCCTCACTATTGCGAGTAGTGAGGGGATTTTTAGGTGTTGGCTAATATCGCCTACTTTTTCTTATTGTTACGTGTACGTAGCCAATGCGTAAATAACGCAACAATACAACCACTGATGACTGTGGTCGTGATGTGAACAAGAGCTTCGATCATCTGATATGCACCTCCTCTCTGCGTCTAAATTGACGCCTGAGAGATAGGCGACCTATATATTATATCATCTTCGAATATATGATGACAGATAACTTCCGATAAGTGATCTTATGTTAAAAAAGATAAAAGTTCCTTTATACGTGTTTCTAATACTATGATATATTAGTAATAAATAGAGGATGAGTATCAATTGGCATATCAGAGTGGTTCTTTTTTAGAAAAGGAAATGATGAACAATTATTGGATAATTTCTGTTCTATATCAAGAAAAGAAGAAACTCGTTTCAAAAACCAAAAACTCACATTTAATCCTTTTTATCATTTTTTTCTAAACCAAAAATCAATAAAAGAATTACAGACAAAAGCATAAAAGGAAAAAATATAGAAGTAGCTAAGAAACCTATAATCATAATTAACCAAAAAGAATCAATTTTATAATTTCCGAATCTCATACAAGACCTCCTTTTTAAATCACAACAACATAATTACTTTATCCCAATTCAGAAGAAAAAAACATCAAAAACCTTGCAAGACAAGGAAGTGTCAAAAAGACACGTCCGAAAATATTAAAAACACAAATTTACAAGATATACACAAACAAGTATCTAAATTGATGTTTAATATCAGTAACTTTCGCTTTAGTCGTTAACTCTCAAACTAAGGAGAGTTAACAACTTTTCTTATTGTCAAATTCATTAACAATAAGAAAGATGTTGAACTCAGTCATATCAAGGATTCACACACAAAGGGAATCCAGATTCACATACAGAGAGAACTAATAATACTAAGAAAGAACAAGACTACTACAAATAAAAATAAACAAAGTAGATTAAACAGCAAAATAATGAATCACAACAAGATGTTAAATTAGATGTTAATCAAAAAATGAATATAAAAGGCGTATCAAGGGTTTATAAACCCTCGATACGCCTTTTACATTGACGGAACTTCTGATAATAAAACCGCAGTTTTTTATTTACGTATTTAAGCCTCAATAGTATCAAATGTTAGTTCATATAAATCTTTATCATCCAAATTAACGAATTCTTCAATATTTACTCGGTATCTAGTATTATTTTGCTTTTTAGAGATTTGACTATAGTAGCTTATATTAATATACATATTCGTTGTATAACCGTTATTTTTAACTGTATCTTGAAATTCTTCAAACGCTTTTTTACCAATGGGCATTAAATAATATTTATCACTAGGTAAAATATTAATGTGTTTTTCTTGTATAACTGCGTTTTCATTTAAATGGACTTTTATATCTATATTTTTAGCAGTTCCACCGCCTAAATTTTGTAGTTTAAAAGCAGTATTTACATAATCAGAATCAGTTTCAGTTAAATTTCTTAATTTTAAACTTTTTCCTTCTTGTTCCATAATAATTTGATCGAAAGCCAAGAATGGGATAAAAGAAATTTTAATTTGTCTAATTTGTATCATTACCGAAATAAGATATAAAATTGCCATGATAAATGTTCCAATTGAACCAACTGCTTGTAAAATATTTATCATCCAATTCTCCTTTTGAAATAAGTAGTCTTTTGATTCTATCATAATGCAATGTATTGTTAATACATTAATAGTATTTGATAACCAATAATAAACAGATTAAATTTAAATGTTTTATTCCAATTGCTTTATTGACAACGATCCTCTGAACCCTTAACAAACCCTAAACTTGTCGAATGGTCGGCTTAATAGCTCACGCTATGCCGACATTCGTCTTCAAGTTTAGTTAAGGGTTCTTCTCATTGATCAATACATTTTCTCGGCATAAATGCGTGGTCTAATTAATAAATATTCCATAAATCAAAAGTGCAATTGCTGAAATCAAAACCAATATACTAGAAAGTATATCTAACCTTTTATTTTTATTACGATTTCCTAACTCTCTAAAAAGACTGCCAAAAGCAATTACCATTAAAATTGCACATGAAATATAAATAACCAAAATGAACACTCCTTTTAGCAAACTTTATCATAACTCTTACAAAAATTTTGAGTGCCTTTATTTTTAATTTTAAAGGGGCATTTTGAAGAAACACTAAATGTTTACGTAGTTTTAAATCCAAAACTCTATATAAGCACTTAAAACGCAAATGAGAGCCAAATAAATATGTTTTGATTTCACATCATAAATTTTAAACAAAACCAGTGACGATTTTTAGACACTAGTTTTGCTCAAATTTTTGCTTTTGGAAATAGCATATATTTATTTGGATCATATTTTCGTTTTATGAGCTTATATACGTTTTCAGGCATAAAACTATATGTTTTACCCCTAATCCTTCAAAATACCCCCTTAAACTCCAAAATAAAGGCATTTAAAATTTTAAATAGTTCTTGTGATAAAGTTTGTTAAAAAAGGAGGTATTAATTTGATATATATATATAATATTTTCGGCTATTTTACTTTATTATGCGATGAATTTACAATTTAAGTGCAACACATAAAAAAGAGCCCTAAAATCATCAATCTAGTAAAATAAAGTTTGCGAAGACAAAATTTTACTAGATTGATGATTATGGACTCATATAAACACCTTACCATAGAAGAACGCGAAAGAATATTCTTTCTTAAGGCTAAAGGATATTCTTTAAGAAAAATCGCTAAAGATATTTGCAGAAGCCCATCAACTGTTTCTCGTGAATTAGCTAGAAACGCTTCCTCCGGAAGCTACAGCCCTACATATGCTCATAATAATTACAAGTGCAATAAGAAAAAATGTGGACGTAAATTATTATTAAAATTAAAGATTTTATTTGATAAAGTAAAATTTTTATTTCTTAATCAACAGTGGTCACCTGAACAAATTGCGCACCGATTGAAAAGTGAAGGGTTTCACCTGGCTATTAGTTATAACACTATTTATTTAGGCCTATTTGATCCGCCTAAATTAAGTCACGGTAACCGTGGATGTATTAGATTGTTAAGGCATAGAGGTAAGACTAGACACACTAAAAGTCATCAAGAAAATAGAGGTAGAATTAGAATAAGTTATTCAATACATGATCGACCTCAAATCATTAATGATAGAGAACGAATCGGAGATTGGGAAGCCGATACTGTTATGGGAAAAACTGGAAAATCTTGTCTTGTTACATTAGTAGATCGTAAAACCGGCTATTTACTTTGTGGTAAAGTATCTAAAAAGAAATCTGAGTTTGTGAAACAGAAAATCGTAGATTTACTTGGCACCTTACCAAACAATAAACGATTATCTATTACACCAGATAGAGGTAAAGAGTTTTCTAAACATCTAGAAATTACGTCAGAGTTAGATAACATTACATTTTATTTTCCTAATCCTCATTCCCCTTGGCAACGTGGAACTAATGAAAATACAAATGGATTGATTAGAGAATATATAGCCAAAGGTATTGATATTGATAACATTACAGAAGAATAAATAGAGCATTATGTTTATAAGTTGAATACACGTCCTCGTAAACGATTTGATTGGAAAACACCCGCAGAGCTTTTCAATGATAAAGTGTTGCACTTAATTTGACAATTGAAGATATAAAAAAGCTTTTATTGTTATACTTATTGATATCGTGTTTAAAGGAGAGGATTAAATGTTTTTGGCATGGAACGAAATTAAATACAATAAGCTGAAATTTGGATTAATTATAGGCATTCTTGTATTAATTAGTTACTTACTTTTTTTATTATCTGGATTAGCGAATGGTTTAATTAATATGAACACAGAAGGTATTAAGAAGTGGCAGGCAGATGCAATTGTCTTAAATAAAGATGCTAATCAAACGGTACAACAATCAGTAATAACAACATCGGATGTTAAAGGGAAATTTAAAAAAGAGGCTCCTTTAAAGCAAATGGGCATTATCGCTTCAAAGGGAAATAGTAAAGAGAATGCGATACTCTTTGGGGTAACATCAAATTCATTCTTGATTCCGAAGATCAAGGAAGGCAAAGCGTTTAATAAAGATAATGAGGTTGTCATTGATCAATCATTGAAAGATAAAGGATTTAAAGTTAATGACATAATCAATTTATCTCAATCTGACGAGAAATTACATATCGTTGGAGTGTCAGAAAGTGCGAAATATAATGCTTCTCCTGTTATTTTTACTAATAATAAAACGGCGGAAAAAATTAACCCAGCATTATCGTCAGACAAAACCAATTCAGTAGTTGTCAAAGATAATAATTGGAATGATAAAAAGATAAATAGTGATTTAGAAGTGATTGGTATTGATGAATTTGTAGAAAATCTACCAGGTTATAAATCTCAAAATTTAACAATGAATTTCATGATTACATTTTTGTTTGTTATTTCTGCTACAGTTATTGGAGTATTCTTATATGTTATTACTCTACAAAAAAAGAGTTTATTCGGTGTATTAAAAGCGCAAGGATTTACGGATGGATTCTTAATGAAGATGGTGTTAGCACAAACCTTTATATTATCTTTAA